>JAQYVG010000460.1 GCA_030145595.1 Desulfobacterales bacterium
ACTTTTGCGTGAGTTTCAGACGTTTTCAAATTTTATTACCGGTTGCCGCGCCACTGACCAGAACTTATTGAAAGGTTACGATATGTTAGCTTTTTATATTACCAAACACTAAACACAAAATACAAAACACTTTCGAATCAAGGTAGTTCCCAATTCAGAATGGAATTTTCTAAATTAAGAGCCAAATATCAAAAGCTTGTTGTCGTTGCCGGAACTGTCATCGTTCTTGATCAGATAACAAAGGCCGCGATCTTAAATACCCTGCCGTTGTACCGTTCTGTTGCGGTTATACCCGGATTCTTCAACCTCACCCATATACATAATCCAGGCGGAGCTTTCGGCTTTTTGGCAAATCAAAGTTCGAGTGTACGTATCATGCTTTTTGTTCTAATTTCATTCCTGGCCGTCGGCTTGATATTCTATTTTTACCGGAATACACCCAAGACACATTCCTTGCTTGCGACCGGTTTCGCTCTGATTTTCGGGGGGGCTCTAGGCAACCTGATCGATAGAGTTCGCTTCGGCAAGGTAGTTGACTTTTTAGATTTTTTTCTTGGAAGCTACCACTGGCCGGCGTTTAATATCGCGGACAGCGCAATCACCGTCGGGGTTGCGATTTTTTTATTTCATCTTGTCTTTAATAAACTACCGGAGTGAGTTAAAGTGCCTAAAGTTAAGCATGAAATTAGCTATAAAGCGCTCCAAAGCTATCTGAAAGATCAGGAAGAAAAACAACTCTCCGGCGGTTTTGCACCGGTGTATCTGATATTCGGAGAAGAGCTGCTTTACAAAACCGCCCTGGAAGAGCTTTTAAAGGTCCTGATGCCTGCAGCAAAACGCAGCCTTAATTATGAGTCGATTGAAGGTACGGGTAATAATATTCAGACAGCCATAGAGCGAATAAATACCTACTCGCTTATGCCCGGCACTAAAGTTGTTGCCATTTGCGATTCTGACATTTTCTATTCAATACAGGATGAAGGCAAACTGATTATAAAAGCAAAGGAAGCCTATGCAAACAAAGACCATAAGAATGCTGCCAAATATTTTCTAAACATTTTAGGGCTTTTGAATCTTTCGTTCGATGATCTCCTACGCGAAAATAGAACCAAGGCTTTAAAACTTGATACAGAAAGCTTAAGTGATGACCGGTGGCTGGACGACATCATCGATTATTGCCTGGACAACAGCCTGCCTATACCTGCCGCTGATGACAATGCCGAGGTTGTAGGCAAAGCCATTTTAAAAGGATTTCCCAGAGGGAATCATCTGATCATCACCACCGATTTGGTCGATAAACGCAGATCTTTGTATAAAATCATACGTAAAGAAGGTGTAATTATCGATTGTGCGGTACCCAAAGGTGATCGCAGAGCTGACAAAATGGCCCAAGAGAACACCCTGAGTGAAAGGCGGGACGTGATTCTTAAGCGCTTCGACAAGACTATCGACCAGGACGCCTACCGGGCTGTGTGTGAAATGACCGGCTTTGATTTGCGAACCTTTTCCCAAAACCTGGAAAAACTTGTCAGTTATGTGGGAGATCGAAATAAGATTAGCGTAGATGATGTTGGCTCTGTTTTAGAGCGTACCAAAAAAGATCCCGTCTAT
>JAQYVG010000461.1 GCA_030145595.1 Desulfobacterales bacterium
CATGGAACAAGCGGTAAATAACATCAGCGGAGTAAATACTTTCTCAACGCCTGCAAACTGAGATCTTCTATCAGCACTTTCATCAAATTTAATTCTTCTTATTAATAACCAGCCCAAAAAAGCAACAATGCCCCCGATGCAGACAGCAACAAGAAAACTCGCCCAGATAGACAAATCGATTTTCAAATGCTTCAGACCTTTGAATAAAGTTACCAGCGATATAATAAAACCGACCAGAAAGACATAGCCGGGTGCATATTTTTTTGCATTGTCTAGCGGGTTATCCGTATTTGAAATTAATTTGCGAATACTTATGACCAAAAGAAAGCTGATGGTTCCGCCTACCAGCGGTGAGATTATCCAACTGGCGACGACTTTTACAATTTTATTCCAGCTGACCGCATCAATCCCGATGCCGACAATTGCAAAGCCCACAATCGCGCCGACAATCGAATGCGTTGTGGAGACCGGCCAGCCTTTTATTGAAGCGATCGTCAACCAGACGGCTGCCGCCAATAAAGAAGCAAGCATGCCGTAAACAAGAATTTGAGGATCGTTAATAATTGCAGAAGGGTCAACAATACCCTTTCGAATCGTTGTGGTCACGTGTCCTCCGGCTACAACTGCGCCTAAAAATTCAAAGACAACGGCGATACAAATAGCCTGTTTGACAGTCACCGCGCCTGCTCCTACCGAGGTTCCCATGGCGTTTGCCAAATCGTTTGCGCCGACTCCCCACGTCATATAAAGTCCGAAAACAACTGCAATTATAATGAAGATAAAGCCGTATGCCGCAATGATTTCCACTATAACTTCCTTTCTTTTACCGGGATAGGAATGGCAAGATTCGATCACCAACATTTTCCGAATGATTGGCCACTTCGCCGATCTCCTTAATTAATTTATACCAAAATATAACTGAGACCGGTTTCAACTGGTCTTCCAAGGAGAATAAAATCCGGTTAAGATCTTTTGCCAAATCATCCGTAATCTCTTCGGTCTGTTTTAAATCTACAACCATATCAGTAACGATAGACGAATATTTACCTCTAAAACCAACTTCCAGCAATTCATCCAGTTCTTCGATTACCTTTAAGGCTTTATTAAATGTGTCAATTGTCGCTTGAATAAGTTCCATTAAAAGATCGCGCATTGCTTCCGGAACCTTCATTTCGCGGACGATCAGAATCCCGGCGATGTTTTCGACAGCATCTGCGATTGAATCCTGCTCCGAGATAAGGACTAACAGATCGCGACGGGCGACCGGCAAAAAAAGGGTTTTTGGCAGATTAAGCCGCAGTCCATTTTTGATCTCATCGGCTTCGCTTTCAATCTTATCGATTTTTTCAGCAATTTCTTTAACTCGCCTTTGATCCTTTTCAAAGAGTGCCTCAAATAAGGGCATGAATTCATCCATACATTTAGCGACAACCCGCATATGCTCCTGAAGCGGTTTGAATGGAGATTGTCGCAGTAATCTGGCAAGAGGATTCGTTGTTTTCATTATAAATTTACCTCCTTATCTATTCTCTCAGATATTTATCAAGTTAGTGCCGATTCATAAATAAATTTTAGCGC
>JAQYVG010000462.1 GCA_030145595.1 Desulfobacterales bacterium
GGCTTGGGCGGCCCCGTTGGGGCGGTGGCAACCGCTGCACAACTGGGAGACAAAATCCTGGTCGCCGGAGATGGGTTTGGCCCATAACCGCTGGCCGGCTGCATTATGGGGCACATGGCAGGCGCCGCAAGGCCCCGAAACACCGGCAGTGAATCCTAGTAAATTTTTTTCATCCGGGGCGGTGACGGAAAGGTTGTGGTCGGAAGTACCGAGTTGTTTTTTATCGCTGTGGCACTCCAAACACAGGGCTGATGAAAAACTGTTCGAAATCCTTAAAAAGCTGTTGGAAGCGTTGCCCTCCACATCCAAACCGCCTTTTTTGTGCAAAGATTCAGGGTCCCATTGGTGAACCTCATGGCAGGTAAAGCACTGCATCCGGCCTTTCGGATTCTTTTTTAGGGCTGCCGAATATAAAGGAAGCCTGGAAGTGATTGAAGTTTTTGAATAAGGCTCAACATTGATCGGGTGTGAGTGACGGCCGATGCTTTTAGTGCCGGACCCGGTCTTTTCGGCGTGGCATGTCAGACACATCCGGGAAGCAAGGTTCCCGGCGTCAAGATCTCTCGCCCACAACCGCTTACCGACCGCATTGTGCGGTGCGTGACAGGCTCCGCAAGGGCCTGATGCGGAAGCCTTCTGTGCTTTTATATTTTGCGCCTCAGGCAGGGATCGCCGCAGATCATGTTTGGTGCCGATTAAGCCTTTTTGGGAATCATGACAGGTGATGCAGAGTGTTGAGTTTTGGTTGCCAACCACAGCAATTTTATCGCCTTTGGCGCCGTGGACTTTGTGACACGACTGGCAAATGACTTTATTTTTATCCTTGGCCGGTACGCCGCCCATCTCAAACAGTGAACCCGGCAATCCATGAGCCGCTTCTTTGAGGGGGTGGCCCTTGGTGCGCTGATAATCAGCCTCGTTTACATGGCACATTTCACACAGGCTCGAATCCACATTTTTTTCCCTGAAAAAGGATGTCATGCCCGAACCGCCGTCAGCAGGGGCGGCACCGGCTCCGTGAGCCGAGTGGCAGGTTCCGCAGTAGATTTCATTGCGGTTGCTTAAGGGGAGAACTGCAGGGACAGTAACATTGCCTGAAGGTTTTACAAATGTTTTGTGTTGATTGTCTTTCCAGACAACATGGCGAGAGTCGTTGACATAACCATCGTGACAGCTGTAACAGATCTCTTCCGAGCTCACCACGCCCTGGGTGTCTTTCATGAGAACGTTTTCGGGCTGCCATTCGATCAGGGTTTCCTTTTCCGTCCTAAAATCGTTCAGCCACATGACATGACAAATGGCGCAGTCTCTTTTTGAAGACATTTCAGTTGCAAGTGCGGTTGACGCTATAGCAATGACAGCAAACATTGCGAATATGCACAAATATGGAATTATTCTGACCATTAGGGTTCAGGGTTCAAAGGTTCAGACTCGTGCGCATGCCGAGCATGGAGACTTTAGTTCTGTTTATTTTTTGCCTTAAACCAATAACTAGTGTCCGTCCATAAATGGTCTTTTTGCCCAATCTCTGCGTTATGCTCAAAAAATAATCCTCGGAATAACA
>JAQYVG010000463.1 GCA_030145595.1 Desulfobacterales bacterium
CAAACACATAGCCGTTGGCGTCATCATGAACCAGGTCTTCGGCACAGCCTGTCATACTGCTGGCTAAAATTGGCAGTCCGCTTGCCATTGCTTCGTTGACGACGAGACCCCATGGTTCAAATCGTGAACTTGGAAAGATGAAGCAGTCAGCAAGGCCGTAGAAGACCGGCAGCTCACTTGCCTGCCGGAATCCCACCAGATATACTTCTTTCAAGTTAAAGTCTTTTATGGTCTTAATTATTTTGCCCTCTTGCGGTCCTGACCCGCAAAGTACCAGGCCAATTGCCTGTTTGCCGGCAAGGGATCGATATGCAGCATAGGATCTAACCAGAAACGGAATGTTTTTGAAATCGACAAACCGTGCAACACAAAGAAAAAACCTTTCAGGCAGGCTGTACAGTAATCGCAGTTTTTCTTTATCTTTTGCAACTTGCTGCTTTTTCTCTGTCCAGTATTCATTATCAACAACGGTTGACCCCGGGTAGAAAATACCTTCTAAGGGAATCCCCAAATGGTTGAGATAACGAGCCTGGGGAGTACCTGCCGCAAAACCTGCCTGAATACTCCGCAGAAGCCATTTTTTGTACATTTCCTTCCAAAAATATCTGGGAACATTATCTTTGACGCTGTCACTGAGCATGACGATCTTGCATTTTTCCTTCCGGCACCAGGCCAGGGAAATGCGGCTTTCTCTATGGCCCCATCCGTTTACTACAAGAACATCGGGACGGATGTCATCTAAAGCCTTAAATACGGTCTTTTTCAGTATGCTTCGGTTTCTTCTGCCGACGGCCGACTCACAATCCATAACGGTGTAGCGCTCGAAGATCTCTTTGCCTATAAGAACAGGATCCCATTCATAATCACTGTCTTTTGCAAACATCTCCATTGCCACAACACGACAATTGGCATTGGGAGCGGAACGTACGATTGCGCGCAGCCTGGGCGGGTGTTGCGGACCAAACGAGGGATATTGAACGGCAATTGTCAGCTTTTCCATTTTAATTCCCTGTCGTGCCCGGCACGCGCTGACCTGGCAAAGTACCCTCGGAAGGTGGTAAATTCAGCATGGCATCATGCTTTTTGCGGTCTTCGATGCTAGCCTTAAATCGTTCACCAATCTTTTTTGCCGGTACGCCGGCGACAATTGTGTAGGGTAGGACATCTTTAGTAACTACGGAGCCGGCCCCGATTATGGCTGCACGGCCAATCTTAATCCCGGCGAAAATAATGGCCCGGTGTCCAATCCATACGTCATCTTCCACTATGGTATATGGCATCTCAGGGCGCCCTGAAAACCCTATTGGAACACCCGGAACATCATATGTGTGATCTCCTCCTAAAATTGTAACCTCATTTTTATGAACCTTAATCCAAGATTCAGATTTGAGCGTACAAGACAATTTGCTTAGAATCTTTGCCATTTGATTTGCATCCATTGCCCAATCATTCTGGTTCTTTGATGCCATGGTATTTTGATGGAGCGATTAGTTTTGCAAGACTGTTGCATTCACACGGGAACTGAAGATAACTCGCGAAAAC
>JAQYVG010000464.1 GCA_030145595.1 Desulfobacterales bacterium
CCCTTTGGGGAACGATTTTTCGGTAATCACCCAGCTGTTGCAAATGCGGTCCGGGCTTTTGCACTCTTCGCAATAGGAGGTTTTGGCGCATGGTGTCTTTTTGTCCAGACGCATGGTGTTGACCGTGGCCGCATAATTTTTAACGCGAAACATGGCCTCATCCAGATCAGTTGCTATCTTATTGCGCCCCACTAAGATAATGACATGTTTGGGGCCGAAGGTGATGCCGCCGATGCGATTGCCGATCATATCCAGGTTGACCAGTTGGCCGCTCTCGGTCACGGCATTGGTTCCGGCCAGAAAAAGATCGACCAACAATGACCGGCGGCGACGTTCCAGAGCTTCTTCCGGAGATAACGTTTTGTCATATGTATCCAGCACCTCCACATTAGTGCTCTCCTTAATGACATCATACAGCCCCGTGGAAAGCAACGTCAACGATCCTCCCCAGGAAACACTTTTCGCGTTTGTGCCGGGAATAATCTGTTCCAGTACAACCTTCTTGGCGTCCTCGGTATTATCCGCCATAAAAACCTCAAAGTTATTGGCTTCCAGTGCCTCCTTGAGATTCGCCAGCCTGATTTTCCAGTAGTTTTCAATCGGCTTGTCCATCAGATACCTCCGTTTATTCAAAGGATTTGTTGATTAAATTTTAATGTTCGCCAACACCATATATTTTTTGCTCTAATTATATCCCTTTATTCTGCATTGACAAGCAAAAGATTAAACAAGGATATAAATAAAATAAATGTCTGTTTTCCATCACCAAAAACGCGCAACGCACAGGCGCGCAACCAACACCGGCAACTGAGTTTTGCCAAATTTAAGTTAAAGATTGATGATTGACCGTTTTGCCCGGAAGTGGTATTTGATTCTATGCGAATACGAATTAAGTAACTTAAATCAACAAGGAGGATATATAAATGAAAAAAATGTTGTGCGGGGTAATGGTAATGGCGGCTATAATGCTTTTCGGTTGTTCCAAACCTTCTCCTGAAGAGGCCGCCGAGGAATACGTCAAAAAACAATTTGCATCCGACTTTGGCGCCAAGCTCCATACGTCCAATTTAGCATATAAAATCGTTAAAGAAGACGAACACAACGCCACCGTTAATGTTTCCGGCAATATCTTTTATGAGGAAGATATTCAATTGGTCATGGACGGCGGCAAGTGGGTGCTCAGGAGCGAGGCCGCCCAAAGAGAAGCTGTGGCTGCCGAAGCCGAAGCCGAAGCCGAAACCGCGGCCGCTGTTGAACCCGAACCCGAACCCGAACCCAAACCCGAACCCGAACCCGAAGCCGAAGCCAAAGCCAAAACCGAAGCCGAAGCCGAAACCGCGGCCGCTGTCGGGCAATAGTCCCGAAAACCGGCTATAACCCTAATTGAGTGCAAACAAAATCGAGATAAAAAGGCATCCTGCCGTATTCAACAGGGATGCCTTTTTTGATGACGCAACCCGGATATTTGAAGAACCCTGCAGCCCCGATAAGAGGGATCCTCCAAAGGCGGATGAATCTCCGCTAC
>JAQYVG010000465.1 GCA_030145595.1 Desulfobacterales bacterium
ATCCGCGACTAACTTGTGTCCATCCATAAATGGCTATTTTTCCGATGAGCGGCGTTCTCCGCGGGTTTGCTCATCGAAAAAATATCTCATATATGAATTGGACACCCAGCGTGTTCATTGTGGATTCGTGGATGGGCACTAACTCGATACCTAAATTGAGCGTTTCCATAATAAAGTAAAGGGTTATGGTTTGCACCATAACCCTTTGATATATCTTGTGGTCGGGATGACTGGATTTGAACCAGCGACTTCTTGCTCCCGAAGCAAGCGCGCTACCAGGCTGCGCTACATCCCGACATGATCCGCATTTTTAAGTTGCTTGTTGATAAATGTCAACCAGTTTTCGTTTAATCCCTTAATTGTAAATTTAGTGCCTTTATAGCAAAAAAATCAAAGACAATCACGCGCGAAGCACCCGACGAGGGAAACACACGAAAGAGGGAAAGTACGAAATTCTAATTATTTTTCGTGTTTTCGTACTTTCGTGCTTTCGTGATAAAATCTTTTTGGCTTCGCCATATTCGATTTGAGGTCCTTTTGCCTTTTGGTGGGTGATATGTTTGTTGAGTGGGTGGGTCAGTTTTTGCACGCTTGATGAATAATTTTGATAATTCATCGTCAAAATTCTTCATCAAGCAAGCGGTATATATCTTTGACGTTTATCTCCCTTCTTCCTATAAGTATCAGGTCCCATTATCATCATCAATGTGCACTATTTATTCTTCATTCTTGAAGTGCAGGATGTCATTTTGGGTGGATATTTGTGTAATGTTTTTGTCATATCTATCAAAACTTCGTCAATGGAATAGTCATAGCTCAACGCGAAACAACACGTACTATCGCAGCGTCGCCTTTGCCTCCATTGCTATACCTTCCCATCAATTCTCCTCAAAAGGGCTGTTAGAAAGATACATTGGGATGTCATTGTGATCATATTTTGCCATACATAGCTCCATTGTTCTACAACAACCAACATTTTCATTCATCACACGCACACACATTGAACCATGCTGCCTCCGAGTTTTATATGCAAATCGACGATGAATCTTCGGTTCTGACCACCTTCCAATGCCCCAAACAAAAAAAACATACATGGCCATAATATTAACATATAAATGTGACGTTATGGTGCCCTACTTACATCTGACAAACTATTTTTCAGCATCATCATAACAATTACGCCTCCACCCACACAAAAATCACTACTCAACGGCTTATTGCACCTACGACGCTTGGAAACCCACCAACATCAAATTTGCCGAAAACCAATACTTCCCAGCCCTCAATATGGTCAAAATGAAAGGATCTAAACACTAACCTCCTATGGATATTAACATTTGACACCACCAGAGCACATACCATGAGCGACATTGTCTCACAACTATTTTTATAACTTCCACCACTCCACCAATATAAGTCCAAAGCCACTTCCCATGCCACAGAATCTTCAATATATACCTACATGTAAAAACTGTAACCTGTATTCATCATTCAAGAACGTTTTAAGTTTCAGGTGTTAAGTTT
>JAQYVG010000466.1 GCA_030145595.1 Desulfobacterales bacterium
CTTCCAATAACCAACACTACGTTCTGACCCGCAATTTTTTGGGCGGTCTCCACAACATACAGCACCATGGGTTTACCCAGTATCTCGTGAAGCACCTTGGCTTTCGGAGATTTCATGCGGGTTCCCTGGCCTGCTGCAAGTATGATTACAGCTGTTTCTCTTTCGGTGTTTTCCATCTATTTTTTAATTTTATTATTAATTGTCGTTATGAAAATTTGAGTGGTGCCGTTTCAATCATTATATGTCCATCTTTAACGAGAAGCTACAAAAAAAGGGCAAACCTTATAAGGGGTCTGCCCTCAAGACAAAAAGATGAGATAACCTATCCCCTTTTCAGGGATAAATTCAGGTTATGAAGTCAAAATCCGATACAATAAGGACACTTATTATCGCGTTTCAGCCAGCCGTACACGATACAGAGCCCTTTCCAGAGCTGCTCTGGCCCTGTTAAAATCGATATCTTCGGCCTTTTCTTTTGCCAAACGATCCTGGGCGCGTTCCATGGCTGTTTTGGCACGATCTGAGTCAATATCGCGCCGTCTTTCAGCTGATTCTGCCAAAACGGTAACTTTATTCGGCAGCGCCTCAGCGAATCCGCCGCTTACAAAAACAAATTTTTCTTTCCCGTCAGCAGCCGTATAATGGACAGTGCCCGTTTTAAGAGTGGTTAAAAAAGGCGTATGCCCGATGAGCACTCCGAATTCCCCGAGAGTTCCGGGAGCAACAGCGATTTGGACTTCTTCGTCAACCACATACTTTTCAGGGGTAACAACTTCTAATCTAATATTTCCAGCCATAGTATATAAACCTTAAGCCCTTTTTAACAGATTAAGCAGCAGCCATTTCCTTGGCATTTTCAAGAACCTCTTCAATGCCTCCTACCATATAGAAAGCCTGTTCCGGAATAGCATCATGTTTTCCGTCAATAATTTCCCCGAAGCTTCTTACATTATCTTCAATCTTTACGTATGATCCAGGTTTACCGGTAAATACTTCAGCGACGTGGAAAGGCTGTGACAGGAATCTCTGAATCTTTCTTGCACGCTCAACAGTAATCTTGTCTTCATCTGAAAGTTCGTCCATACCAAGAATTGCGATAATATCCTGCAGTTCTTTGTATTTCTGAAGAATCTGCTGTACTTCTCGAGCTACTCTGTAGTGCTCTTCTCCGATATACGCAGCATCAAGAATCCTTGAAGTTGAGTCAAGAGGATCAACTGAAGGATAAATACCAAGCTCTGTAAGCTTCCTTGAAAGAACAACAGTCCCGTCAAGATGTGCAAATGTGGTAGCAGGAGCAGGGTCGGTAAGATCGTCAGCAGGTACGTAAACACACTGTACAGCTGTAATTGATCCCTTGTTTGTTGAAGTAATCCGTTCCTGAAGTTCACCCAGGTCAACAGCCAGCGTCGGCTGATAGCCAACAGCAGAAGGAATACGACCAAGAAGAGCGGATACTTCGGCGCCGGCCTGTGTAAACCGGAAAATGT
>JAQYVG010000467.1 GCA_030145595.1 Desulfobacterales bacterium
TTAGCCCTTGTTTGGAATTTGCCTGTCCGCCGTCTTTTTGGCGGGAGACTTGGAATTTGTGATTTATTTGAGATTTGGTGCTTGTGATTTGTTATTTATTTAATGTTTGGTGCTTGGGATTTGTGTTTTTAGACACAAAACCCCAAGGCATATCCATCTATCTCTGACCTGAAAACCTTAACCATCAGCCAAGGTGGTGCCCGTTCCTCTTAAGTCTTCCACGGCCCGCTTTATTCTCTCGGCCATGGCCGCTTCGGCGATTGCCAGATAGACGCGCGGGTCATACTTCTTTTTATCTCCAACTTCTCCATCTACCTTGATCACGGCATCGTAGTTCCTCAGCATGTGGTCTACTACAGGACGTGTAAAGGCATACTGAGTGTCTGTATCGATGTTCATTTTCACGACACCGTAATCAACCGCTTCTCGAATCTCCGCCAGGGATGAACCCGACCCCCCGTGGAATACCAGATAGAACAGTCCTTCTTGGCCGTACTCCTTTGCCAGCGCCTCCTGGCCGTATTTCAGAATCGAGGGTGTGAGCTGGACGTGACCCGGCTTGTAAACCCCGTGAACATTGCCGAACGTTGCCGCCACCAGATAACGCGCGCCTTCAACTTCGTTCATGCGGCGAGCGGCCTCGAGCATGTCTTCAGGGGTGGTATAGAGCTTTTCAGCCGCCCCCTCACCGCTGACCCCGTCCTCTTCACCGCCGACGACACCCACCTCGATTTCCAGAATGATTTCACTCCTGTGGCAACGCTCCAGTAATGGAACGGCCAGGTCCAGGTTCTCCTTCAATGGCAGAGCGCTGCCGTCGAACATGTGGCTGTTGAAGAGATTGGGCATTCCCGCTGCTCGACGCTTCTCTGTCTCCTCAATGAGGGGAATAACAAAGGTGTCGAGCTTATCGGCCTGACAATGGTCTGTGTGCAGGGCAACGTAGATATCATAGCGTTCTGCAACCCGGTGAACGTGTTCGGCGATGGAGGCAGCCCCTAAAGCCATGTCCTTGACGGAAGAACCCGAGGCGAAGGCGCCACCACCGGTAGAAACCTGGACGATACCGTCGCACCGACTTTCAGCAAGACCCTTGAGAACCGCATTGGCCGAAGTTAGAGAGGTTACGTTAATCGCCGGGTAGGCAAACTTGTTTTCCCGTGCTCTGTCGAGCATTTTGCAGTAGGTTTTATAATCTGCTACAGGCATAAAAACTCCTTTTTATTTTAGGTTTTAAAACAAAATCCGAGGTTATATTATCGATGATAGATTTTCAGCGTGAATGCGAAAATCTTGAATTCAAAGCAACCACTTACAAAATTGGCGCTTGTTTGGGATTTGCCTGCCCGCCGTCTTTTTGGCGGGGTGCTCGAGATTTGGAATTTGATGACCCATTACTCAATCCCCTTCTGTTCCAATTCCCTAATCCGCATTCCGAAATCCGAAATCTAAAACCTCACCGGCCGGACAAAAGCTTCCTT
>JAQYVG010000468.1 GCA_030145595.1 Desulfobacterales bacterium
TTTCAGGAACGAGGCCATACATGTCGTATGCCGAGTGTCTGAAAAAATACTACAACGCAGTAGATGGGACTTTTTACAACGCCATCAAACCTTGAGTCGCTTAATCGCGGCCCCCAACCGGGCAAATTTCTTTTCAAGGGCTTCATATCCGCGGTCCAGATGATAGACGCGATGAACTTCGGTGGTGTTGCGGGCAATCAGGCCGGCCAGAACCAGCGAGGCGCTGGCCCTGAGGTCGGTAGCCATGACCGGTGCACCGGACAGATGTGGAATTCCTTTTATCAAGGCGATATCTCCGGAAACGGTAATATCAGCCCCCATGCGCTGGAGTTCGCTGACATGGATAAAACGGTTTTCAAAAATGGTTTCAGAAATAATGCTGAGCCCGCCGGCAACCGACATCAGCACCATAAACTGGGCTTGCATGTCAGTGGGAAATCCCGGATACGGCAGGGTCTTGACGTCGACGCTGGCGATCTGATCGGTTCCTACAACCCTTATACACTTGTCCTCAACATCGATGGCGGCACCTGTTAATTTCAATTTATGCATAACCGCTTCAAGATCACCCGGCTCGCAATCGGTCAACGTCACATCACCTTTGGTCAAGGCCGCCGCAACCATGAAAGTACCGGCTTCAATCCTGTCAGGTATAATTTTAACCGAGACCGGTTTCAGCGCTAAGACCCCCTGGATGGTAATAATCGAAGTGCCGGCACCCTCTATTTTAGCCCCCATTTGATTCAATACATCGGCAAAGACAACGACTTCCGGCTCACGGGCCGCATTCCTCAATACGGTCGTTCCCTCTGCCAGAACAGCCGCCATCATAAGGTTTTCGGTCCCGGTAACGGTGACGATGTCAAAATAAATTTCGTTTCCCTGCAGGCGCTCGGCGGAAGCTTCAACGTAGCCGTGTTTTAGCTCAATCGAAGCGCCTAAGCGAGCCAGACCTCGAAGATGCAAATTAATAGGGCGCGCACCGATGGCGCAGCCTCCGGGCAATGAAACCCGCGCCTTTTTAAGTCTGGCCACAAGCGGGCCCAAGACCAGCACAGACGCCCGCATCTTCCTGACCAGATCATAGGGGGCTTCATGCTTGCAAAGACCGCCGGCATCGATTCGAACAGTATCTTTGTCGGTTTCTATGCGTGCCCCTAAGTTTGACAGCAAATGCAATGCACTTTGGATGTCTTTAAGATTGGGAACATTGGTATAGGTGTTCCAACCCTCGGTAAGGAGGGAGGAAATAAGTATGGGCAGCGCGGCATTTTTGGCACCGCTGATCCTCACCCGGCCTTTAAGGGGACGGCCGCCTTCGATAACGATTTTATCCATCAAATCCTCTTGGACGAATTAAGTCCACCGTTCTGGGTTCTGCGTTCAATGGAACGCGGATAACACAGATTAAAACGGATCTACACAGATACAGATAAAATAATATAAAATCCGTGAAAA
>JAQYVG010000469.1 GCA_030145595.1 Desulfobacterales bacterium
CAGGAGATGGCGACTTACCAAATGTTCAGTCAGCAGCCTGATGAAGTCTGGAAATGGTATTTATACCGCATCGGAATCTGTGCAAAGGCAGTACCGAATGCGGGTCACCTGGCTCTGGTTGAAATGGAAAAGCTTTTTGAAAGTCGCTTTACCTTGATCACGCAAAATGTCGATAACCTGCACATTCAGGCCGGCAGCAGTTTAAAACATACCTTTCAAATTCACGGTAATATTTTCTATATGCGATGCGCTGATGAATGCACCCAGAAAGTCCATTCCGTCCCGAATAGTTTGACCGCTGGAAAGGACAGGGAGGCAGAGCTTACAGACTCCGAACGCGAGTTGCTGGTATGCAAAAATTGCGGAAAAAGTACCCGCCCGCATGTCCTCTGGTTTGATGAAATGTATAACGAGCACTATTATAGCTACCAGAGTTCTTTAAACGTCGCTTCCGAGACCCAATTGCTGATTGTGGTTGGCACCTCAGGCTCCACCAACCTTCCGAATCAGGTTGCATGGGCAGCAAAAAGTCGTGACAGTATCATTATTGATATCAACATCCAAGAAAACCCCTTCTCAAAGATAGCCTTGAAAAGCCGGCGGGGCTTTTTCGTTAAAGAACCCAGCAGCACCGCTCTGCCCCGCATTTTACATATCTTAAAAAGGTGATCAATGAAGCTCAGCATTTCTCACCCTGCGGGTTAGATACGCAGCAGCCTCTGCCATCTGGTGTTCGCTGAATACACGGACACCATTTTCTTCGAAAAGGGCCGCAGTAACGCCCTTCCCCGCTTCAGACACGCCTGTAAAACTGCCGTCATAAATATATGAACTTCCGCACGAAGGGCTTCCGTCTTTCATGACGGCAAGCGCTATACTCTGTGACATCACTTGTTCAAAGGCTTTCTGGGCGCCAATTACAAATCGTTTCGTCATCTCTTTTCCGTTGCGGTTGATAACCTTTGCAAGTCCCTGCAGCACGGCAGTTCCGTCGCCCTCACCAATAATCTCAGCAGGCGACCTTGGTACTGTAAGCCCCGCTGCTACTTCAGGGCAAAAAGCCAACACCCGATCCTCCTGTTGCCAGTACTCTAAAATCCTGTCTTTGCATACCAACACCATGCCGTCATAACGCACACGTTCACCGACCAGGCAGGCACTGACCAGTATTTTAGCCCTGCTGTTTTTCTGTCCGTTCATATATTTATGGTCCTTCTCCTATTTAATTGGAGAAGAGGGTCCCAGGATTCTAGGGGTCAAGTGTTTGTTTTAAGCGATTTTATCATCATTTTGAGCATCTTATAAACTTTACTATACTTAAAAGAATGTCTGCGACAGCCCTTCTTGTCTTTAATGTTTTGTAAATTCGCGAAATGGATGATCAGATTTTAAAGCGTGTGCTGTTTGAGTATATTAAGGATCGTTAGAAAGAACAGACGTATTGC
>JAQYVG010000046.1 GCA_030145595.1 Desulfobacterales bacterium
CTTGTCCCGCCATAGCCCTTTTCTAAGGGCGACGGCGGATGCGGCCCCCGCTAAAATGAAGCGGGATTTCGCATCTGACTTATAAATTATAGGTGCTCAACTTGCTCATCTAAAAAATATCTCATTTATGAATTGGAAACCCATCTTGTTTATTTTGGATTCGTGGATGTATAATAGTTAGATGCTGGTTCCGGGTTCCGGGTTGCGAGTTTTCAATCCAAAATCCACAACCCAAAATCTAAAATTCTACGGTACTGGTTACAGGATTGATGGTCGCTATGGTGAAGGATTACAGGAAATTTTATATAACTTGTTTGTTTGCCTGCTGCATGCTTGCGGTGCTGTGGCCGCGGACACCATCTGCAGCCAACGCAAGAGATATATACTACCAGGCTGATTCCTGTTATAAAAAACTGCGCAACAATCCCCAAAACCAGCATTACAGAGACCATTGGCTGAAGTGCATCGACAAATTCGAAGAGGTTTACCAGCGTGATCCTTCCGGCTCCTGGGCTCCCGCCGGCCTGTACATGTCCGGAAAGCTTTATCACCAGCTTTACAATATTTCATTGCTGGACTCGGACAAAAAAGAGGCTCGCGACATTTTCGAACGGACTATAAAACGTTTTCCGCAAAGTCAATATCGACAAAAGGCGGCGGATGGTATCAGAGCTTTTTCCAAAGCACAAAGCCCGAAAGCCGTTGATATCAAAACGCGTTCTTCCCGGACAAACCAGGCCAAAGATAAGTATGTTGCCGCTAAAAGCTGTTACAATAAGCTTCAAAAAAGCTCTAAAAAACAAAAATACAGGGACCAGTGGCTGAAGTGCATCGACAAGTTCCAGGCGGCCTACCGGCATGATCCTACGGGTCCCTGGGCCGCCGCCGGCCTTTACAAGTCCGGTGAGCTTTATCAAGGACTTTATAACCGTTCATATAAAAAATCTGATAAACAAGAAGCTCTCGATCTTTACGAACGCATTATAAAGCACTTCCCGCGCAGCCAATACCGCCATAAGGCTTCCGCTGCCGTCGGTTCCTTTTCGGGGGCCCAGACCCGCAAGGTAGCATCAGAAACAGTTAAGCCGCAAAAGAGCGATGGAAAGCCTGCGGTAGATAAGATCACAGCGGTGATCGAGAAAGGTTCTTTGGTGAAAGTCCCGGTTGTAAAGCATGGCAAAAATTCTAAAAATCGTAACGCCTTGGTTCAGGGGCTGCGTTTCTGGTCCAATCCCAGTTACACACGTATCGTTGTCGATGCCGACAGCGAAACAACTTTTGCACACAGGCTTCTTAAAAAAGATCCTGCCATTCACAAACCCCAGCGTTTGTATGTTGAACTTAATAACAGCAGGCTGGTGGAAGATCTCAAGAAAACAATTCCCATTAACGATAATCTGCTCATCGATGTGCGTGCCGGTCAGTACACAACGGATACGGTTCGGGTTGTCGTCGATATCAAGTCTTTTAAAACCTATAAAATTTTTTCCCTCAAGAATCCTTTCAGGATTGTTATCGATGTCTGGGGCAAGCAGCCGAAGCCGACGCGGGCGAAGGCCGGGACTGTGCCAAAAGGTACCAAGCTTCCTCCCAGCGCCCTGGCAAAGCAGCTGGCCCTGGGCGTGAGCCGCATCGTTATCGATCCGGGACACGGGGGACGTGATTATGGGGCTCCCGGTTACTTAAAAGGTGTTCATGAAAAAGATATTGCCCTCAAGGTTGCCCGGCGGCTTGCCAAAAAGATCCGTAAAGAGCTGCATTGCGAGGTTTTCCTGACGCGTAACAGTGACCGGCACCTAACTCTTGAAGAGCGCACGGCGATTGCCAATACCAAAAACGCTGATCTTTTTATATCAATCCACACGAATGCCGCCCGGGATCGAAGAGCATACGGTATCGAGACCTATTTTTTAAACCTGGCAACTGATGAAGCTGCGATTATGGTGGCCGCCCGTGAAAATGCAACTTCTACAAAGAACATCAGCGACTTGCAGACGATTTTAAGCGATCTTATGCAAAATGCCAAAATCAATGAATCCAGTCGGCTGGCTGTTAATGTCCAGGAATCTATGCATAAGAGCTTGCGAAAAAAATACAGCCGGATAAAGGATAAGGGCGTTAAGCAGGCCCCGTTTTATGTGCTGCTGGGGGCTCAAATGCCGTCCATATTGATAGAAACCGCATTTATCAGCAACTCCAGGGAGTGTAAAAGATTGGTCAATGTCAAATATCAGGACCGCATGAGTGCGGCCATCGTTACAGGCATCCGCAGTTACATCAAAGAGACCAGCCCGACGGCATTTCTCAAATCAAAACACAAAAAAGGCTCTAAAGGATAAAGATTTCATTGTTTTAGTTCCTTAATTGTGTCATCTATATCTTTTCTGCCAAACGATTATAGCGATTCTCAAAATAACTTTGGGGTTTCCGCCGCCGTATAATTTCGTTTCGGTCGGCAAGAACTCGCAAATAAAAGCGCGTAAAAGTAATTGCGGGAACACGCAAGATGAAACGCACGAAATTTTATAATCTTTTTCGTGTTTTCGCATTTTCGTGCTTTCGTGATAAGGTCGTTTCATTTGTCTTTTTCGGCTATGCGGGATAGGGGGTTAACTATGGAATACAAAAACATAATTTTTCAAGTCGAAGACAACATTGCCACGATTACGTTCAACCGGCCGGAAACCTTGAATGCACTAAATGGTGATATTCTTAACGAATTGTCACAAGCGCTGGATGAAATCGCACAAGACGAGAATATCAGGGTTCTGCTCCTTACCGGAGCCGGCGAGAAGGCATTTGTAGCCGGGGCGGATATCAAAGAGCTTGCTGCCTTTAATGCCCTCGAAGCCAAACATTTTTCCGAGGCTGGGCACGCGTTGATGCACAAACTCCAGACGTTGCCGATACCGGTCATCGCTGCTGTTAACGGCTTTGCTCTTGGCGGCGGTAACGAGATAGCCCTGGCGTGTGATTTTATCTACGCCTCCGAGAATGCCATGTTCGGCCTTCCGGAAATCAATCTCGGAATTATTCCCGGATTTGGCGGCACCCAGAGACTCCCGAGATTGATCGGCAAGAATAGAGCCAAAGAAATGATATTTACCGGCAAAATGATTCCAGCGATAGAAGCCCATACCATGGGGATGGTCAACAAAGTCTGTTCCCCGGAGCAGCTCATGGATGAAGTTATCCGGACCGCTCAAACCATGGCTTCAAAAGGGAAAGTCACTCTGCGGGCGGCAAAACAGGCCGTCAACAACGGAATGAACGTCGATCTTGCTACCGGATGCAGCATTGAAACCGATGCCTTTTCGCTCTGCATGGCAAGTCCCGACGCCAAAGAAGGCACCTTGGCGTTCCTGGAAAAACGCAAGCCTGATTTCAAGGGGAGTTTGAAAGACTAAATCTTTTTCTTGAAAAAATCAGCGGCATATGATTCAGAAGCATAACACCTGAAATCTGCAATTGCCGAGCAGCTAACTGCGGGGAAGGCGAGCGCCGTGCAGTTCAAAACGCCTGATTTTGTTCAGGTCGAAAATGCCTCAAAGGAGTATCGGAATGATTCTCGACATAGGATTTGAGACCATGCCAAGAGAAGATTTGGAAACAATTATCTTGCGCAGACTCAAAACGACTATTGACCGCATATATTCGAATGTACCCTTTTACCGCCTGAAATTTGAAGAAAACGGCATCACTCCGGATGACATCCGATCCCTTGAAGATTTACAACGGATACCGTTTACAACCAAAGAGGATTTGCGCGATAATTATCCTTACGGAATGTTTGCCGTTCCCATGGACAACGTTGTTCGTATTCATGCTTCGTCCGGAACTACCGGTCAACCGACCGTAGTGGGTTATACGGCCAGGGACGTGAATACTTGGGCTGAACTTATGGCGCGTTCACTTGCCGCCGGGGGAGCAACCCGCGAAGACATCATCCACAATGCCTACGGCTACGGGCTCTTTACCGGTGGCCTGGGTGTCCATTATGGAGCGGAAAAACTGGGCGCTTCCGTGATCCCGGTTTCAGGCGGCAACACCAAGAGACAGATAGTTATCATGAAAGATTTCGGTCCTACGATACTGACGGCAACGCCCTCATACGCACTTCATCTGGCGGAAGTTGCTGATGAAATGGGAGTGTCTTTTGAAGATTTAAAATTTAAATTCGGCATATTCGGGGCCGAACCCTGGTCGGAAAACATGCGTGAAGATATCGAAAAGAAGCTGAATTTAACCGCCGTAGATATTTACGGCTTGAGTGAAGTGATCGGACCGGGGGTGGCAATCGAATGTTATGAAGCCAAAAACGGCCTGCATATCTTTGAAGATCACTTTATACCCGAGATAATTGATCCGGCTACCGGAGACGTACTTCCTTACGGTGAGACGGGTGAGCTTGTCTTCACTTCCATAACCAAGGAAGCATTTCCTGTTATCCGCTACCGAACGCGTGACATAACTTCATTAAATCCGGAGCCGTGTATCTGCGGCCGGACGCATATCCGTATGAACAGAGTCAGCGGCCGTACGGACGATATGCTCATTATTCGCGGTGTCAACGTGTTTCCGTCACAGATTGAAAGCGTTCTGATGGAAATGGATGATGTTGAACCTCACTATCAGCTTTTAGTTGACCGGGAGGGCACACTGGATACTCTCACGGTTATGGTGGAAGTCGGAGAACAAATCTTTTCGGATGAAGTCAAGCATTTGCAGGATCTGGAACGAAAAATTTCAAAGAACATAAAAGACTATCTTGGTGTTTCCGCCAAGGTGAAACTCGTGGAGCCCAAGGCCATTGCCCGCAGCGAGGGCAAAGCCATACGGGTTATTGATAAGCGCGAGATGTAAATCTGATGGCGTCGTAAAAAGTCCCATCTACTGCGTTGTAGTATTTTTTCAGACACTCGGCATACTACATGTATGGCCTCGTTCCTGAAAAAATCCTACGCCTTTTTATCCCGCCGAGGTTTGGCGGGGGTATATGAACCTTTTTACTTAGCCATCTATAGTTGTACTGCACAGCGAGTGTATTACCCGCAGCTTGCTGCGGGTAATGTGAGCGAATCATAAAACAGACAGAATTCCTTACAGTCGAAGATTCCCTGCAGCTTGCTGCAGGGAGCTTCCATTCGTGACTTTTACTGTTACCAAGATTTAATTTTCAATCGTCAATCATCAATCATCAATTATAAGGAGGCAGCTATGCGAGCCGTACAGATTTCAGTATTTTTGGAAAACAAGGCGGGGCGTCTGGCTGAAGTTACAGGCATTCTTGCTGAAGCCGATGTGAATATCAGGGCTCTGGCCCTGGCTGACACATCAGATTTTGGCGTGTTGCGTCTGATCGTAAATGACAATCAAAAAGCCGTTAAAGCGCTGAAAAACCGGGGTTTTACCATAGGTGAGACCGATGTGGTAGCCGTAGAAGTGGAAGACAGGCCCGGAGGGTTGCATCGAATACTCGATATTCTGCACAATGCCGGTGTTAATGTGGAGTATATGTATGCATTTGTCACACAAAGCGGCAGCAATGCGGTCATGATATTCAGATTCGATAATATTGATGAGGCCGTGAACATATTACAAGAGAACAACTTAACGGTGATTAACGGAAGCAAAGTATATACTCTGTAATCCGGGTTGCCGCAGGCTGAAACAGGAAAACCTCCGGTTTTCAGCTTAGGTTTCAAATGCGATCCATTTGATCCAGATTTCCGTTTTTCCGGGTTTAGGCTTTCCCGGAAGATTCCATTTTAGAACGGCCATAGTAATATCTGCAGTTGAGTTAATTTTTAAGTTTTAGAAACGGTGAAGCTATAAAAAAGGAGGAAAACAGATGAAGTTAAGAAGAATTGTTATTTTCACCACAGTTTGCCTATTCAGCTTAGGATTTCTGGTTAGTCCGGCACTTGCCTTTAAAGTCGGGGCTGTTTTTTCAGTAACAGGCCGCACCTCTTTTCTGGGTGATCCTGAGAAAAAGACGGCTGTAATGGTTGCTGAGCAGATTAATGCAGCCGGCGGCATTAACGGCGAAAAGCTGGAACTTATTGTTTATGACAGTGAAGGTGATGCCACCAAGGCGAACCTGGCCGTCAAAAAACTGATTACCCAGGATAAAGTCAGTGTAGTGATCGGTCCTTCGCTGAGTGGAACATCCATGGCGGTTGTGCCGCTGGCAGCAAAATACAAGACGCCGCTAATTTCCTGCGCCGCCAGTTACAAAATTACTTGGGATAAAGAGAAGGGCACAGCGCGCAAATGGGTCTTTAAAACACCCCAGACGGATACCATGGCAGTCGACGCCATTTATTCCGCTTTAAAGCAAAAAGGCATTAGTAAGATTGCCATTATGAGCGTAACCTCGGGTTTTGGCGCCAGCGGACGCGGAGAACTCATCAGGCTTGCTCCCGAGTACGGCATGACCATCATGGCGGATGAAAAGTACGGCCCCAAGGATACCGATATGACGGTGCAGTTGACCAAGATCAAAGGGCTGGCTCCTAAGGCCATCGTCAACTGGTCGGTGGGCCCAACCCAGGTGGTAGTGCTGAGAAACTGGAGAGACCTTGGCATGAAAAGCATCCCCTTCTATCAGAGCCATGGTTTTGGCAGCCGTAAGAACATCGAACTGGCTGCAGGGGCCGCAGAAGGTGTTTTCTGCCCCTTAGGAGCCGTTAATATTGCCGAACTGCTGACGCCGTATGATACCCAGTATGCCGTGGCTCAACGTTACTTAAAAGACTATAAGGCTAAATATAATGAACCTCTGAGCTCCTTTGGCGGACATGCATGGGATGCCCTGCATATGGCAGCACAAGCCCTTGCGTCTGTCGGTGATGACAAGGCAAAGATACGGGACTATCTTGAAAATAATATCAAGGGTTTTGTGGGCCAGCACGGAGTCTTTTTCTACTCACCGGACGACCACATAGGCCTGGACAAAGCTGCATTTCGAATGGTTGTGGTCAGAGATGGTGACTGGGCTCTGGCTGATTAAAACTATCATATGTACGCTAAGCAGGTAGTTTAAACTTTATGTTGCTAAAGAGGGTGGTGTTTTCACACCACCCTCGCTTTTTATTATAACCGGAATATTAAATGGAAACAATTACGCCGGCCGGCCAGCTTTTTCAATATTTGATCACCGGTATCACCGTGGGCAGTATTTACGCCATGGTGGCCGTCGGTTTTAATATCATCTATAATGTGACCGAGATCATCAACTTTGCCCAGGGCGAGTTTGTGATGCTGGGAGGGTTGGTTATGGTCTCGCTGCATGTTGGTATGGGATTGCCCTTGATTGCGGCCTTTCCGGCGACTATGATCATAGTTACCCTGGTGGGAATGCTCCTGGACCGGCTGGCCATCAGCCCCATCCGCCGGCCCACGGTTTTGAGCCTGATTATCGCTACGATTGCGGCTTCCATTTTGCTCAAGGGCACGGCCATGTTTATTTGGGGCAAGGACCCGTATGACCTCCCAGCCTTTTCCGGGCGTAATCCCATCACTTTTCTGGGAGCTGTTATCCAGCCCCAGTATTTCTGGGTCATCGGCTTTTTGATTATCACTGTTATCGTCCTGACGCTATTTTTTGAAAAAACCATTCTTGGAAAAGCCATGAGTGCCTGTGCCGACAACCCGGATGCCGCCAGTCTGGTGGGCATCAATGTCAAGCAGATGATTCTGCTCTCTTTTGCACTTTCCGCCGCCATCGGGGCTGTGGCGGGTATCGTCGTGACTCCCATATCCCTGATGGAATACGACCGCGGGGCCATGCTGGCGGTAAAGGGATTCGGCGCCGCTGTCCTGGGGGGTCTGGGGAGTTTTCCGGGCGCTGTTATCGGCGGATTGATTCTGGGGGCCATCGAATCCTTGGGTGCCGGACTGATCTCCTCCGGGTATAAGGACGCCTTTGCGCTAATTGTGCTTATGTTCGTTTTATTTTATAAGCCCAGCGGGATCTTTGGCGATATAGAGGTCAGCAAGATCAAAAGGTTTTAGGCATGTTACGAATCGGCAAGCTCCCCATCTCCACTTTTGCTTTCTTAATTATCATTTTTCCATGGGTTGCACACCAAATTCCCGGTATAGAACACTACACCGATGTCATGGTATTTGCCGGAATCTACAGCCTGATTACCATCGGTCTCAGTCTATTGATGGGCTATGCCGGTCAGATATCGGTGGGACATGCAGCTTTTTATGGTATCGGCGCCTATGTGTCCGGGATTCTGACCGCCCGCTACGGCTTGAATCCCTGGATATGCATGCTGGCCGGCATATCAGTTGCCGGTGCTGTTGCTCTTATAGTGGGTGCTCCTTGCCTAAAACTAAAAGGCCACTATCTTGCCATGGCAACCCTGGCATTCGGGATAATTATTTTTATCGTTTTCAATGAAGAAGCTGAGTGGACCGGCGGCCCCGACGGCATGTCCGGCATTCCGGGCCTGAGCATCTTTGGGTTTGATTTTGACTCTGTTGAAAAGTACTTTTACCTTGTCTGGGGTTTTGTTTTTGCCGCATTTGTTTTTAGCGTTAATATAATCCAGTCAGGCGCGGGACGTGCCTTAAGGGCGATTCATTCCAGTGAGACGGCCGCCAATGCCATGGGAGTTAATGTCTCCGGCTACAAAGTATTGGTCTTTGTTTACTCGGCGGTGTTGGCATCATTAGCCGGCAGTCTTTATGCCCATTATCTTAATTTCATCAATCCAGCTACATTTGACCTTTTCTTTTCCATCAAGCTTTTAATCATGATCGCCCTGGGTGGGATGCACAATCTCTGGGGTGCTGTCATTGGAGCCGGCATTATTACCTTTTTGAATTATGAGTGGCTGCATTATTTTGAAGAGTTTGAGGTTATTGTCTATGGTGCCATACTGCTTGTGGTCGTAATTTTTTTTCCGGATGGACTGGCGGGCATACCGGATATGCTGAAAAAACGGCTCGGGAAACATTAGTCCCATGAATGATACCAGCAATGAAAATATTCTGGAAGTGGACAAGGTAGTCATGGCGTTTGGCGGGTTGATGGCACTCTTTAAACCCGATTTTTCGGTGCAAAGGGGCATCATCAAGGCTATTATCGGCCCTAACGGAGCCGGTAAAACCACGCTGTTCAACGTCATCACGGGCTTTTTTTCTCCAACCGAGGGGACGGTCAGGTTTAAGGGGCAACCGATCAGCAGCCTTAAAACCCACGAGATTGCAGACAGAGGTATTTCCAGAACTTTTCAAACAATTGAGCTGTTTGGCAATATGTCGGTTCTTGAAAATGTTATGCTGGGCTGCCATACCCGGGTGCGGGCATCTTTTATGGCTGCGGGGTTTTGCTTGCCGGGGGCCCGACGAAAAGAAAAAGAGATTCAGGAAAGAGCCATGAAAATCTTGAGGTTCATCGGCCTGGCGGACAAGTGTAATGATCCGGCTGACAGCCTGCCGCTGGGTGAGCAGAAGATCTTAGAGATCGGTCGGGCACTTGCCAGTGAACCGGAACTGGTCTGCCTGGACGAGCCCGCAGCAGGGCTCAACGAGACTGAAACTCACGTGGCATCTTCTCTGATCAAGGCTATTAATGCCAAAGGGGTAACGGTTTTACTGGTGGAACATGATATGAAGGTGGTCATGAATGTATCGGATGAAATCGTCGTGCTGAATTACGGCCAAAAAATTGCAGAAGGACCGCCAAAAGAGATCCGCAATAATCCCAAGGTCATTGAGGCCTATTTAGGCGGAGATACCTAACCCGGATAAACCGGAAATAACAAATCACAAACATCCCGCCAAAAAGACGGCGGGCAGGCAAATTTCAAATAAATTTCAAACTACAAGCTCTAAATACTAAAGAACTAAACTATTTTAATTTTTCCAGTATTGATGGAAATATCTTTTTCAATTCGTTTGGCCTTTTTCACGATTATAAGGTTTGGAATTTTGAATTTTGGTCATTGTAATTTATTTGTTTTTTGGGATTTGTTGTTTGGAATTTCCAATAGCTCAATTACTCCATGAATGGATACGAAAAAGTTTTGCCAGTAAAAATACAAAATTTACAACTAAGGAACTAATATGCTTAGTATTGAGGGGCTCAGGACCTCTTACGGCGGTATTCGGGTTCTTAAAGGTGTTTCGATTCAGATACCCAAAGGAAAAGTGGTTTCCATCATCGGCGCCAACGGTGCCGGCAAATCGACTCTGCTAAAAAACATATCCGGCCTTGTTAAAGCACAGGAGGGTCGTATTATATACAAAGGGAAAAATATTGCCGGCATGCCGGCCCACCGGATCGTGGGGCTGGGGATCTCCCAGGTACCGGAAGGCAGACAACTATTTGCCCATCTGACGGTTTTGGATAATATCCGCCTGGGGGCTTATCACTATTTTAAACGCAGCAACCGCGATGAGATCAACGGTAGAATCGAGCATGTTTATCAGATTTTCCCCATTTTGGAAAAGCGCTCCAAACAGGTTGCCGGCACACTTTCCGGCGGTGAGCAGCAGATGCTGGCCATTTCCCGCGCCCTGATGGGCCGGCCTGAACTGCTCCTTTTGGACGAGCCTTCCATGGGGATCGCCCCCTTGATAGTGCGTGAAATATTTAATGTAATCAGAAAATTGAACGCATCCGGAACCACGATACTGCTTGTGGAACAGAATGCTAAGGCCGCCCTCAAAGTGGCTAACCATTGCTATGTACTTGAAAGGGGTGAGGTCGTCCTCGAAGGTTTGGCCGCAGAGCTTCTGGATAACCCCAAGGTCAAGGAGGTTTACCTGGGAGGATAATTGTATATTTCTGCCTTTTTCGCATAATAATACAGCCACAAAGACACGAAGACACTAAGAGTAAGCAGTAACCAGTAATCAGTAATGCCGTGATCAGTAAGGAAAACTGATTACTGATTACTGATCACTGATCACTGACATTTATTCTTGGTTATTAGGTTATGATTTGACAAAAAAAGGTTAATTGGCTATATTTACTTGATACTGATTGCAAATAATGAACTCGGAAAAAACAGAAAATAATCAGGCAAGTTCTAAGGATAAAAACAAGACGGTTATTCAATTGATTTGGGGTGTTGCACTTGTTTTGGCAGGCATTGGAGTTTTTTTCAGGATACCCCAGGTAATGCCTCAGATTGCAAAGATCGAACAGTTTTCCGGGGTTATGTTTTTCATACGCTTTTGCTTCTACTTGATAGGTATTCTGCTGATCGGTGGCGGATCGAAAAAAATTTATAGTCATTACAGCAAGTAAGGACTCGTAAGGCGGCAACGGGTCAGGCCTTTAAGCTTGACAGTCTTTTAACAGCAAAATTAACAAAGCGCAGGTAATTAAAATGTTACAGGATGCTAAAGCTCCCAATACAAAAGCAGCAAGTGAGCAGCAGCTTAAATCCGAGGTAGAGTATCGCAAAAATCTTCAAGAGATCTGCAACAAAATATATGCTGCTCCAAATATGGATGGGATTCTGGTTGATCTCAAGGATGAAATCACCGGTCTTTTTGAGTGTGACAGACTTACCGTTTATGTTGTCGACGGAAAAAAGCGGGAGCTTGTCTCTAGATTTAAATCCGGTGACGAGGTGGCCGAGATCCGCATCCCCGTGTCAAACAGCAGTATTTCAGGATGCAGTGCTTTCAAGCAGAAGCTCATCAACATTAAAAACGTTTATAACGACAAGGAACTGGCGTCCATTGATCCTGATCTCAAATTTGATAAAAGCTGGGATCAAAAAACCGGTTATGTCACCAAGCAGGTTTTGGTTGTTCCGATTATCTTCAAAAAATTTCTGCTGGGTGCCATTCAGCTTATCAACCGCACCGACGGCAGTGTCTTTACAGAGCTTGATGGGGCATCGGTCACCGAGATGGCCAAGATACTGGGGATTGCGCTGTATAACCAGAAGCGTATGGCGAAATCCCGGCCCACCAAGTTCGATTATTTGCTGGAAAATAATATTCTGACCCGGAAAGAGATCGATCAGGCCATAGCCGATGCGCGCCAGCGTAGGGAACCGATCGAAAATGTCCTGCTCGATGAGCTTAAAATATCGAAAAAAGATATCGGCCAATCTTTGAGCAAATTTTGTAAAGTACCGTTTGTGGAGTTTAACCAAAACGCACTGATTCCCGGTGAGCTGCTTGCCGGTCTGAAAATACCTTTCTTGCGCAAAAACACCTGGGTCCCGTTGAAGCTCGAGGATGATAAAATTGTTATCGCCATTGACAACCCCAATGATTTGCAAAGGATCGATTCAATCAAGACGCTCTTTGCAGGCAAACAGCTGGCCTTCAATGTGTGCTTGAAAGAGGACATTCTAAAATATATCAATCTCTTTACTACGGATGAAGTCGAGATGGCTTCCATGGATGATATTATGGCCCAGCTTGCGGCAGAAGAAGATGAGATCGAAGAGGCCCAATCTTCGCTGGGAGAAGAAGACAGCGCCGTGGTTCAGCTGGTCAACAAAGTAATCATCGACGCCAATAACCGGGGAACATCCGATATCCACATCGAGCCCTATCCCGGCAAACAAAACACCCAGGTACGGATACGGATTGACGGTTCCTGCCAGATGTACCAGACGCTGCCCTATCAATACCGCAATGCCATTGTGTCGCGACTTAAGATCATGTCTGATCTGGACATTGCCGAACGCCGCAAGCCCCAGGACGGCAAGATCAAGTTTAAAAAATACGGCGGTGTGGACATCGAACTCCGGGTGGCAACGGTCCCGACGCAAGGGGGCATGGAAGATGTGGTTATGCGTATCCTGGCGGCCGGTGACCCGATTCCCCTTGACAATCTTGGTTTGGAAGGAACAAATTACGATAATTTTGTCAGTATCATTACCAAGCCGTATGGCCTCATCTTTGTGTGCGGCCCGACCGGCTCGGGTAAAACAACCTCCCTGCATTCGGCCTTAGGATTCATCAATAAAACCGAAACCAAGATCTGGACCGCCGAAGACCCGGTGGAAATCACCCAGAAAGGCCTGCGCCAGGTGCAGGTCCTGCCCAAGATCGGATTTGATTTTGCCGCTGCCATGCGGGCGTTTTTGCGGGCGGACCCCGATGTGATTATGGTCGGTGAGATGCGTGACAAGGAAACGACCTCCATGGGCATCGAGGCCTCCTTAACCGGTCACCTGGTTTTTTCCACCCTGCATACCAACAGTGCCCCTGAAAGTATCACCCGTCTGCTCGATATGGGCATGGATCCCTTTAATTTTTCAGATGCCATTTTGGGTATCCTGGCCCAGCGTCTGACCCGGACTCTGTGTAAAAACTGCAAGACGCCCTTTCAACCGACCCAAGCAGAGTATGATGAGCTGATCCGGGAGTTTGGCGGTATGGAACAGTGGGAACAATTTGTTAATATTCCTTACACCGGCGATCTGAGATTAAATAAGACGGTGGGCTGTGACAAGTGCAACAACAGCGGGTATTCCGGCCGGTGCGGCATTCATGAGCTTTTAATAGGAAGCGATGATCAGAAAAAGCTGGTCCAGGTCTCCAGGCCGATGGCGGAAATAAGGGCGCAGGCCTTAAAAGACGGCATGACAACCCTTAAGCAGGACGGCATTAGAAAGATCTTTGGCGGTAACATTGATCTCATTAATGTCAGGAAGGTTTGCATCGAATAATCTATGCGGTTGTACGGGTTTTTAGGGTGGAGTCCATAAATTTTTTAAGCTGTTTCTGGTAATAGGAACGGTCGCCTGTGGCCAAATCAAGGGCCCTCATTGCGGCAGCTACCGCTGCTTCAAACTCTCCGTTAACATAGTAGCTTTCAGCAAGTGTATCCAATATATGCGGCGCTTTTTCAAGGGCCGCAGCTTTTTGGGCCAGACCTAGTGCACGCCGCGGGCGGCGGAAGTCTTGGTCTTCACAGGTTGCCAGAAGCCATGCAAGGTTGTTTAGCGCTTTGGGGTTATGCGGTTCGAGCATGATCGATTGTTCATAGGCTTCAATGGTTTGGGCATAGTTTTGTCTGCTGTAATATATATCTCCCAGGATGCTGTAAAGATCTGCATTGTCAGGGGTCTTTTCAAGCTCTCTTTTAATAACCGTTTCAAAAAAATGCTGGTTCAACTGCCTGCCGGTTTCGCTGTAATTTAATTGATATCCCACAGCGCCTATTAAAATTATTCCTGTCAGATAAACGGCCATGCTTTTTTTTATTTTCCAGTCATGACGGCCTATCCAGCTTTTATCCGTTTCACATTTTTTTAGATAATCTATCCGTTTTGTAATGCTGAAGTGATGCCAGTTGGGCCTGTCCGGCGGCTGTCCGCTGGTGAGTGCTATTTTTTCAAGGGTCGAGATCAGCGGTTTGGCGCTGTCGAAAAGGGTGTAAACGTAGGTGTCGGCCTGGCGTTCGAAATTTCGCATAAAATATCCGAAAATAAAGCGAAAATAGACCAGAAAAATCACGATAATGACAATGGAAAAGATTGACGAGGTCAACGTGGTCTGATTCAGACCAATGCGGCCGATAAACCCGTACAGCGGTTCGGCATAAAGAACCCCATAGATTAAAAGGTCAAAGGTGGCATATGAGACCAGCATGTAGCCGACAAAAAATACCAGATAAAACAGCAGATGATTTTTTTTAATGTGTCCGACTTCGTGGGCAATGACGGCATCAATTTCGTCCGGTTCCAGAAAACGGATGAAGGCACCGGTGACAAGAATATAACGGAATTTTTTGACAAGGCCCATCACACCGGCCGTAATCATTCTACCGCCGAATATGGGCCAGTAGAGAATGTTGGCATATTCCATACCTGCCTGTCGACACACGTTTTCGATCCGCGTCCGAACATGGCCGGCCTCAAGAGGTTTGCATCTCCAGAATTTCTGGATCATCAGCGGGCCTATCATGGCAACTGCAACAAGGAAAACAAGAAAATAGAGCACCTGGCCTTCGGTGGTTGCCAGCATTTGTTTCGGCAGCTTAAACGGCAGGACGTTGATGATGTCGGCAATTCCGGAAAGCAGCAGCCAGGGCAGAAGTATTGGAACGGAAAATGAAATATTGGACAAAATGTAAGATTCTCTTGGCAACCCGGTGGTATAAAGGGCATTATAAGGACTATATGCAAAGGCCCATACAATTGCCAGGTAGAACACGAAAAGTCCTAAAAAGAGAAGTGCCTGCAAAGTAGGAATAATGTACAACAAGGGTATGTTTGAAACAAACGATACCAGGTTCAGGCCATATATATCCAGAGAAAAAAGCACGATAGCCATTACTGACTGTCGAGTCAAGGCGGCATGGAATTTATGATCGACCTTTGCAAAGCTTTCCTTTGAGATCTGTTTTTCAATTCGTTGAAACTGAAGCCAGGTAATCACGGCAAAAATGATAGTTAGGAGAATAAACAGAAAAAGGGTTTCCAGAGCCGTGAAATTCGTATCTTCGGAGGGCTGGTAAGTACTGTAGATCAGAAGCACGATGATGAAATATATAAAATTTCCAAACATAAATTTCTCAATTGGTCAAATAGCTCAGCCGTTGGGGATTTTTCCCCATAATTAGCGAAATGGATGATCAGATTTTAAAGCGTGTGCTGTTTGAGTATATTAAGGATCGTCAGAAAGAACAGACG
>JAQYVG010000470.1 GCA_030145595.1 Desulfobacterales bacterium
TCGCTCGCGCAGCGCAGGCGCTTGCGCCGCGTGTCGCTCTGTCATTTTTATTTGTCTGTCGCATAAATGATACGCAAACATGATGTGATTTGAATAAATAGGTACTAACTCGGACAATCAGTGTTCATTCTAACCACGAAGAACACGAAGGTCACGAAGGAAAATAAATTTAAAAATCTTCGTGTTTCTTCGTGTACTTCGTGGTGAAATAAAATTTGCCGTAAGGGTTCAATTCCCCCAAACTGGGGGGTTCCATCAAACCGATCAGCCCGAAGGCTTACAGGGCGGCTCTTTAAAACCACCCGATCCGGTAGGTATTCCTTGGGATCTTATGCAGGCGGCAGACATGAGTTTTTCCACATCTGCACACCGGCATTCGGGGCATTGTGGAGACGGTTCACCGGCAGACAGCAGAAGCGCTTCAAAGCAGTGACAACAGGCTTTACATTGATATTCGTAAATCGGCATTAGTTTCTCCGCTTTTTGTTAACGATCAATTGAGGTATAATATATTCTATTTTATCCAAGTCAAGGATTATGAAGATTCCAATCTTAAATTAACACGGATACTTTATAAAATATCCATGCTAATCTTTTTTCTTAGGAGCCCGCAAACCCAGCTGGAATATTAATGCAAAACTGATCACGATAATACCGATAAGACCAAACACCCTGACGACTTTAAGGCTTTCGTCACCGGGGATATAGCTTTTTAAAATCAGGGGAACATTCAGCGGAGGGTAATCCGGAGAATAGGGGTCCAGCTCGACAGATCTGCTATAGGCAGCCTCGTATAAATCATTTTGGCCCAACTGGCGGTAGATTAGAGCCAGAACATCATAGGCGTGGGCGGTGTTTTTTTGATCTCCCTAACTCTGGAGTAGTCCTCGATGGCACGATCGAAATGTTCCTGGAAATAATAGTGGATTGCGCGTTCCGTATATGCTTCCGCCAGGTTAGGGTCAATTTGGAGTGCTTTGGTAAAGAACTCTATCTTTTTGTAGGACAGAGAGCTCTTAAGCCCGCGGTTGTAAAACTCCATGGCATCCTGACCTGTGGCGGCGGTAGCGGCCAGGCATAAATATATTACAGAAAAAACAATTGTTTTCTTCACGGCTTTGTCTCCTCAGGTGATATGTCCCGTACTGGTATTCATGTTAACCATGCCTAAATATCGACCTTTACGACAAAATAATCATCAAGTTTAAGGTTTTCAATGCTGGTTTCTTAGAGCCTTCTCGCTCAATTAGGGTTGAAGTTCCTTATTTTACAATTGGCCAACTAGTGTCCATCCGTAAATAAGTTTGAGCACTAAGCAGTTTCCAATTGAAGCTTACCGCCCTGAAGGGCGGTGCTTCCCGGTAAGGATTTCAAGCATATTTTATATAGCTCCCCTCAACCTCGTCCTAATGGACGAGGTTTTCGGGAAGCGAACCGGTC
>JAQYVG010000471.1 GCA_030145595.1 Desulfobacterales bacterium
CTTCCCGCAGATGGATATGGACAGCCATGTATTTTACCCTTATGGGTTTTCTGTAAACGGTATTGAACGTGTTAATTATTTTACGGTGCATATAACCCCCCAGCCGGAGGGATCTTATGCCAGTTTTGAAACCAATGTTATCAAAAACGACTATTCCGGGACCGTAGCGGATGTCCTGTCTGTTTTTAGGCCGAAAAGATTTTCTCTGTTATTGACAACCAGCATGGATGCTAAATGCCTGCAGCTGCACTCCACGGTTAATGCTGCTGCCGGGTATAATGTTACGGAAAAGAGCTTTTACGAATTTGATTGCGGGTATGCCGTTACCTTTTTGAATTATGGTGCGATGAATTCGTGAGGAGAACAAATGAAAAATAGCAGCAGTGCTGACCCTTGCGACAAAACCGGACTTTGGATTAAGGAAATCCACAAAGATAAGGTAGCGCTAAGCTTTAAGATCGAAAAGACTCTCTTTTCAGAACGCAGTCAATTCCAGCAGGTGGATGTGGTGCAGACCGCCGGCCACGGCGTTATGCTACTTAACGACGGCATTGTCCAGCTTTCCGAGCGGGATGAATTCGTCTATCACGAAATGATCGCGCATGTACCTCTTTTCGTGCACCCTTCTCCCAAACAGGTTCTTGTCATCGGCGGCGGCGACGGCGGCACGGTCCGTGAAGTCCTCAAGCACCAGTCCGTCGACAGAGTTGTGATGGTAGAGATAGATGAGATCGTGGTTCAAGCGTGTCGCCGGCATTTGCCTTCGGTGAGCTGTGCTCTGGATGACCCGCGCCTGGAACTGCGCATCGAAGACGGGGTAAAATTTGTAAACGATACCAACGAACGGTTCGACGTGGTCATTGTCGATTCCAGCGACCCCATCGGCCCGTCAGAACCGCTGTTTGATCAGCCATTCTACGAACGAGTTGCCGCCATACTCGCAGACGACGGAATCATGATCACTCAGGCCGAATCGCCCTTTTACGATCATGACATCCAGCATCTCATGCTGATGAACCAGCGGCCGTTTTTTAAAAAGCTTCATCTGTATCTGTTCGGCAATATAACCTATCCGGGCGGCTTCTGGAGTTTTGGCTACGCCTCCAAAGGTATTTGCCCCTTAAAGGATTTTGATTCTGCCCGGGTTGAGAAGGCAGATCTTGCAACCCGCTATTACAATATTGGAATACACCGGGCCGCTTTTATGCTGCCGACATTCGTAAAGGAAAACCTGGCCGGGGTTATTGATCCTGTTATAAAATCGCTGCGCGATTTTATATAACGCGGCTTCGCCGCTCTGAAAATAAAATTGTAAATAATTCATAGGTCGGGGAGTTTTCGCCGTAAGACCGCTCAATGGATAATCATATTTTAAACCGTGTGACCACGCCAGAGGCGGATAAAACTCGTATATAAAGGT
>JAQYVG010000472.1 GCA_030145595.1 Desulfobacterales bacterium
ACGATCCTTAATATACTCAAACAGCACACGCTTTAAAATCTGATCATCCATTTCGCTAATTCACCAAGCATTATGGGGAAAAACTCCCCGACTGCTGAGTTACTTAGTTATGATATTTGTGCATTTTGTGGAAAATTTTTTTAATAATCACGAAAATATGTTTTTCGTGTTTTCGAAATTTCGTGCTTTCGTGATAAATATTTAATTTTTTTGTGTCTTGGTGCCTTTGTGGCAAAACATTTTAGTTTTTACATTTAAATTAGAAAAAAATTATGAGTGTTAGTATATTTGCATTAATCGTTGTTTTGGGAGTATTGATATTTTTTCACGAACTGGGGCATTTTTTGGTTGCCCGCTTGTTCGGAGTCGGGGTGGAGAGGTTCTCGCTCGGTTTTGGTCCCAAACTGGTAGGCAGAACCATAGGCATTACCGATTATCGAATTTCCGCCATCCCCTTAGGCGGTTATGTCAAAATGGTGGGCGAAGAACCGGATGCCGAGATAGACCCGGCGGACATTCCGATTTCTTTTACTCACAAGCATGTCTTTAAACGCATTTTAATTGTCGCCGCCGGACCAATGTTCAATATGCTGCTGGCGGTGATAATCTTTTTTGTAATCTTTCAGATTTCGGGCCTGCTGATTTTAAAACCGGTGATCGGAGAGGTTAAAAAGGAAACCCCGGCCCATAGAAGCGGACTTGAAAAAAACGATCAGATTCTGGCTATTGACGGCCTGGCCGTTGAAAGCTGGGAGGACATGGCCCGAATTATTACATCCAGCCGGGGCAAAACCCTGACAATATCATTACGCCGCGGGGAATCTGAAATTACGGTTAACGTTACTCCTGAACTTAAAACATTTAAAAATATTTTTAATGAGGATACGGATCGCTATGTCATCGGTATTACTGCTTCCGGAGAGGTGTTTTCTAAAGATTTGACCCTGCTGCAGGCCCTTTCAGAGGGCGTTATTCAAACCTATAACATTACCGTTTTAACAATCAAGAGCGTTGTCAAACTGCTGCAGGGCACCCTTTCTCCAAAAACACTGGGCGGACCGATCATGATTGCCCAAATGGCCGGTCAGCAGGCCAAGCAAGGGATAACCAGCCTGGCCTTTTTTATCGCATTGATCAGCGTCAATCTTGCCATACTCAATTTTCTGCCCATACCGGTTTTGGACGGTGGTCATCTGCTCTTCTTTTTTATAGAGGCGGTTACCGGAAGTCCGGTGAGTATAAGGGTGCGTGAAATCGCCCAGCAGGCGGGGATCTTTGTTTTAATTCTGCTGATGATCTATGTGTTTTATAATGATATTACAAGGGTCTTTTTCAGCTAACTATGCCGTATCGACTTGAAATAACATTAAAACCCGAATTGTTTGACGCCGAGGGCGAGGGCGTGCGCCAAAAGGC
>JAQYVG010000473.1 GCA_030145595.1 Desulfobacterales bacterium
ACTAAATACTAAACACCAAACACCTGATGAATTCGACTTTTTCGAATTCATCAAACTTGACCCCCAGTGTAATTTAGTTATATTTCTATAGGTCGATGACGTATTTAAGAATACTTTTAATTAGAAACTAAAGGCGCATTGCTCTTGACTATATCAAAACTCTATATCGATCAGCATGTGGCTCATCTGCCCCAGGTTATGTCCATCCGATCTCGCCTGAATATACCTTCTGAAATCGTTGAAGGCAGCCAAAAAGTTTTCGAAGCGGTCTCTTTCCAGCATGACCCGGTGCAAGAAGGAAAGAAACTACTTTTTCTAACCAGCAACAGAGGGGCCTTCATCAAGGATTGCCCCGGTACCCGGGCTTATACCTGTTGCGGTTACAAAATTCTGCACATCGGGACCTATTGCACCATGGACTGCTCATATTGTATTCTGCAGGCCTACTTTCATCCACCGGTACTTCAATATTTTGTCAACCATGACGATCTCTTGAAAGACTTAGAGCGATTGTTTCTGGAAAAGACCATATCTAGAATCGGGACCGGAGAATTTACTGACAGTATGATATGGGAAGCATGGACCGATCTTTCAAGCCTGTTGGTTTCCAAGTTTGCCGTACAGTCTCATGCTGTCTTGGAACTTAAGACCAAAACAACCGCCATTGGAAAGTTGGAACAACTTGGGCACAACCGCAAAACCATTGTTGCCTGGTCTTTGAACACAAATCGAGTTATTGACAATGAAGAACGCGGCACGGCACGCCTTTCCGCCAGAATCCGAGCAGCAGCGAAATGCGAATCGTGGGGTTATCCACTGGCTTTCCATTTTGATCCACTGGTTATTTACGATGGCTGCGAAGATGATTACCATCAGGTACTGCAGCTGCTGTTTTCCCAGATCTCATCAAAAAATATTGCCTGGATTAGCTTGGGAAGTTTCCGTTTTATGCCGTCTTTAAAACCAATTATACAAAAACGCTTTCCGGGTTCAAAGATAATATACGGGGAATTTATAAGCGGTCTTGATAGCAAGATGCGATATTTCAAACCACTGCGCATTGATATATTTAGTAAAATGGCAGCCTGGATACGGGAGATGGCCCCGGATGTCCTGATATACTTTTGTATGGAGGATGATGAAGTCTGGCAAAAGGCCCTTGGGTTTATTCCGGCTGAGCGCGGCGGTCTTCCGAAAATGCTGGATGAAAGCGCTGTCAGGATTTGCGGTCTGAACCCCCAAGGCCTGTAAAATGTATTTTCTCAATAAATGGAGGCTACCGGTAATGAAATTTGAAGATGGCTGACTGTTTGAACGCATTAGTGAGTGTTAAGAAAAAACAGCAACTCTCTGATATCTTCATAAACAATAGAGA
>JAQYVG010000474.1 GCA_030145595.1 Desulfobacterales bacterium
GTTCAAATCCTACTATCCCGATGTTATTATTAAAACTTAAATTTGATTAACTTGGATAAGCCTTTATTTTTTATTTTTTTTTACTTATATTACTGGTAATGATTCGATTATTCTTCAAAAGTTTCTTTATTCAAGAAATTCTAGTTTTATAAAATCTGACTAAGCATATACAATTCTTACAAAATAAAATTTCAATTTAACCTATCGACTAAACATAGAAACATTTTTAACTAAATGATTAAATTATTACTTTCAACGGTTTCTCTTATAATTTTTATTGATACGAAGATGTTTAAAAATATAATTAATTTAACTCACATATGACTTTAGCAAATAAAATATTAGATTTCAAAGTAGTTTTCGTTAGTGGACTAGAATCCTTAACCGAACAAATTGCAACTAAGATTTTTAATTACCCACAAAATCTAGGCATGCCTCTTACTCCTGAGTATGATGCTAAACAGCAATCAATGGTAGATTATTTATCTCAATTACCGATTCATCAAACAAATTTCCCACCTCCGGCAGCACCTGCTACATTAAGTCAGGTTTTTTTTGGAAATTTTCCAGATATGTCTAGAATTGACAGAACATTTTATGAACATAAATCAGATGGGTTTTATAATTTTTACGTTCCAAATTATAAGAACATCTTCTTTTTACCTGATTGGTTATCACAATGGCTTCAAATTAATTTAAATATCTCAGTTGATACGACACCATTGGAAATTATTCAACAATCCGTTTTTTTAGGATTAATTGGCTTTTTCTTCTTAGTAGAATTCCGTATGAAATTATACTGGTTTTTAACAATCAACCCATACACACGACCTTGGATATACCTTATTTCCCTAACAGATTGGATTCAAGATTTCATGACAGGGCTTTCACCAGTAATGTTAGGAGTTGATTTAACAGCACCAATCATTTTAGGTTTAACTGGTAAACTAGCAGATTCATTAAATCATTTAGTTTTTACCATGCCATTTTTACCTAGTGAAGGACAACCTGGAAAGATGATGATTGATAATGAAGTTCAAGATGTTATTTTATTTAGATATTTACCTTCATTATGGTATACACATTCGATACCAAATTCATTAAGAGAGTTCTGGTATACAGACCGAATTGATATTTTAAATTTCATGAAAAAGAATTATGCTCATCTTGAGATTGAATTCTTACCAGACCGAATTTTAAAAAATCTTTCTCAACATCAACAAATAACAAAACCCTTAGCGGAGAATTTACATCATTTACCTGAATTATCATCAAATTTAATTTGTAAACTATAGAATGATTCTGACTAAATGTTTTTAAAGATTGCCTAACAGATATTTCTTT
>JAQYVG010000475.1 GCA_030145595.1 Desulfobacterales bacterium
TGCATATTGATAGAGATATTCTTTCTGAAATAATCAACTGTCTTGATAGCGGGAAAGTCCTGATTTTAAAAGGTGCCGGACAGGTTGGCAAAACCACGCTTATGATGGATATAAAGGCAATAACTTCTACTGGGAAAAAGAAGGAGATATTTATGTTTCCTCGCCGCAAGAAAATCCTGTTCTTTATTGTTAATCTCCTTGTTCTTCTAACCTGTACTCGAGGTCTTGCAGGTGCTGCAGACACGGAGAGTATTGTTTCTTTAAAGCTTAAAGAACTCTCCTCCAAAATCATATTGTCGGTAGAAACCTCTTTAGATAAGAAAGCCAGATTCACAATTGCTATTATAGAGTTGGAAAATCTGGGTAAACGTGCACGTGATAATGAAATTGGTCAAATTGTATCGGAAATGATCACAACTAACATTGTTCAGTCACAAAATTTTGACGTTGTCGAAAGAGAACTGTTGAGTAAAGTTCTCAGGGAGCTGGAACTCAATCAAATTGGTTTGGTTGATGCTAACTCGGCTAAAATGGTTGGAAAAATGTTAGCGGCTGATTCCATCTTATGTGGCAGCGTTTCCGAGGTAGGTCAGTTTTTCGATATTAACATCCGTCTTTTAGATGTTGAGAAAGCTACTATCATTAGTGCTGCGGTGATTGAGATAAAGCAAGATGATTTTTTGGACAATATGCCTATGGTGAGAGATGTATTGAAAATCAGTGAAAAAATTCAGGCCAGTCTGGACGGATTAGATACAGCTATTTATTCCTATTCAGGACTTCACTCAGGTGTTCAATCAAATTTCAATGTCGTCTTTCCAAAAACATTGAAAGAACTTGTGCCTGACTATCTGGATAGAATACCTGACCCCATAGAAGGGTCTTGGGTGTACGACTCAAAAACAGGAAGAGTCTATCACAGCACCTATCCTACAATGACTCCATCGGCGGTTCACATCAAGAAAAAGCCCTTTTTAGATGCGCACAAGAAACTCACACTAAGGGCAGGCTTGAGGAATATCAAAATTGCGTTGCAGATGTATTATCAGGATCGTTTCGAGTGGCCCAAACAATTGGATGATCTGGCACCATTCTTTTTCGCCAAGCTTCCTGACCCTGTAGATGGAGAATGGGTGTACAATCCTGATAGCGGAGAGGTTTGGCACAGTAAGTATAAAGTGGGTGAATAATAGACTCAGACTTGCCATAAATTACATAATCTTCCGGTTACGACAAGACTTGACCTTTGATTGTTCTAGGTGTAAGTCAATCCCTGATAAACCTTTAAAGGAATAGCATTATGAGTAACTGGATCCCCTTCGAAAACGCATCGGATCTGGC
>JAQYVG010000476.1 GCA_030145595.1 Desulfobacterales bacterium
GTCGGAACGATTAGGGACAAAGCGGGCATTGCTCGTCTTTAACATTGTCGCCATGTTCGGCGTTGCCGGCACGTTCGGTTTCATTTTGATGGGAAAGGATTTCACTTAATTGTTCTCTTTGGATTATTGTAATTAAAGGTTAGTTTTAATCGCCGGATAATCACAAGGTTGGTGTGTAAAACTAAATAAACGAGGGCTATTACGGGCATGCCCGGCAGAACCACACTGCCTAAAGCACAGACAATCATAACGCTGAAGCGGGTGCCTTTGCTCGCCAGGGTCGGTTTGCCCAGGTTTATATCCAGCGTTTGCGCCCGGGCGGTTGAATAACTGATAAGGTTGCTTCCTATAAGGGCCAACGCTCCCAGCAAGATCAACAACCCCCGGGGCATCGGAATCGGCAGACGAAAAAGATAAATTGTAAGCCCTATTATCATGAAACCGTCAGAGTACCGATCAAGTGCCGAATCCCAAAAAGCCCCGCCCTTGGTTTGTTTCCCGGTAATGCGTGCGTATTGGCCGTCGACACCATCTAAAACTTGAGAGACAACAGCGATACAGCCGGCCAAAAATCCATGTCCCGTGGCAAAGACGATACCGGCGATACAGCCGACGGCCGCAGAAAAAAGCGTTATTTGCCAGGGAGAGAGCCATTTATACTTAATCAATTTAGGGGTAATACGAGCTGAAAGCTTTACCTTAATCCATTTGAGGATAAAGCGATCTGTTGGTTTTGTTTGCCAGTCCATAAGCATCTTTGATGAATTCGTAAAAAGTCGAATTCATCACGTTTTAGGTTTTAGGTAATTAGAATCGGTAATTGCAGATTTTAGATATTACGCAATCGGATGTCTAACGCGGATTTCGGGCTAACGCGTGCTGAAAGGCTTGTCCAGCGGCCGGTGAACGAATTGTTTCTTTCCGCTGGCGTAGTCGGCCACCACCTGCCCGCTGCCTTTCAACTGCCACTTGTAGATCAGCAGGCCCTCCAGTCCGACCGGGCCGCGGGCATGGATCTTGTTGGTACTGACGCCCACCTCGGCACCGAGACCGTAACGGAAACCGTCGGAAAATCGTGTGCTGCAATTCCAAAAAACGTTGCCGGAATCGCACAGATCCATGAACATGGCAGCCGACTCGGGGCTGCCGGTCACAATAGCATCCGTGTGGCCGGACCCGTAAAAATTGATGTGGTCGATGGCCTCTTGAAGGCTGCCGACAATTTTAACGCTCAAAATAGTATCCAAATATTCCGTTTTCCAGTCTTTCTCCCCGGCTTCGGCAACATCGATAATCGACCGGGTTTTGGCGCAGCCCCGAATTTCCAC
>JAQYVG010000477.1 GCA_030145595.1 Desulfobacterales bacterium
TGGGGAAACGTACTCCAGAAAATTTATTTCAATAAAAATAAGAGGCAGGTACGCAAGGTGGAGATGTTTGGCACAAGCGGGGCTCTTGCGTATCGCGTTGAATTTTGCGGGATGCAGACAATAAAAGGATATCAGGTTCCTGCTTGTCTGGTCTTTTCGAATGCAGAGGGCAGAGAGTTTCAACTCGACATTGAAAGATACTGGGCCGATGTTGAGGTTTCTCCGTCAGCCTTTGTCCTGACACCACCGCAGTAACCGGTTGCTGGTTACGAGTTGCGGGTTGCGAGTTGCGAGTTACGAGTTGCGGGTTTAATTTTAGTTTTATGTTAATCCTGTCTAAAAAAACAACGATCACTGATCACTGCTATGATTTGTAGAAAAAACAAGCAAATAGACATCTCACCTTTTCGGCATCTGTACCCGTTTAAATCACGCTTTATGGACCGCAACGGTCTCAAGTACCACTTTCTGGACGAAGGTGCCGGTGATGCGGTGGTAATGGTTCATGGGAATCCTACATGGTCGTTTTATTTTCGAAAACTTGTCAGAGAGCTGTCCGCGCAATTCCGTATTATTGTGCCGGATCATATCGGCTGCGGCCTGTCTGACAAACCCGGCACCAGCAAATATGATTACAGACTAAAAAGCCGCGTTAATGACCTGGAGGCCCTGCTTGATCATCTTGGATTGAACAATAACATTACCCTCGTGCTGCACGACTGGGGAGGTATGATCGGTATGGCCTATGCCCTGAAGCATCCACACCGGATCCGCAGGCTGGTCATTATGAACACCGCCGCCTTTTTTCCGCCCAAAGGTAAAACGCTTCCCATGCGACTCCGGCTGGTGCGCAATGTCAGGCCGCTTGCAACTCTGGCTGTTCAAGGATTCAATCTTTTTGCCTGCGGGGCGCTGTTTATGGCCGCTCACAAAAGACTGTCCCGGGATGTTAAATCCGGCTTGACGGCCCCATACAACTGCTGGGAAAACCGCATCGCAACCCTTAAATTTGTTCAGGATATTCCTGTCAGCAAAAAAGATCCCAGCTACAGCCTGGTTAAAAATGTGGATCAAAACCTGCATCAACTGGCACATGTTCCCATGCTGATCTGTTGGGGCCGGCGCGACTTTGTTTTCGATACCGATTACCTTGATGAGTGGCAGCGTCGTTTTCCGGATGCCGAGGCGCATCTATTTGCAGATGCCGGTCATTATGTTCTCGAGGATAAGCCTGATGAAATCGTGCTTCTGGTAAAAGATTTCTTATCACGCAAAAGTGAAAATACTTAACTACTCAGCCACTAAGACACAAAGTCACAAAGACTGG
>JAQYVG010000478.1 GCA_030145595.1 Desulfobacterales bacterium
TTATACTTTTGCTGCTGATGGCTTCCATGCGGGTAAGCCGACCAATGGCATTGTCAGGAGCGATCGGTCGGGTCAGCCGTTTAAAAGATACAACATTTTTTTTCAATTTCTCGATCGTTTCTCTGATATGGTTCTCGAGTTTTTCTTTTTCTTCTTTTGTCATCTGGACACAGAGCCAGTTAAGGCTGAAGACTCGCTATTTTTTCGCCGGCCAGTTGCGCAGCTTCGCTATCAGGAGCAGTCGAGACGGCTTTTTGCCAATACTCTTTTGCTTTTTCCTTATTATCAGACAATTCATCATAAACTTTACCGATTTTGTGATACATCATCGTCTGAAAATCTTTGTCTTGACTCTTTTTCGCAGCAATTTCATAGGCATCCCGTGTGATTTTATCCAATTTATACCACTTGATTTTATACTTCGGAACCCTGGTAGCGTGAGCATAATTCATATCTCCTTTCAGCACATAGACTTCTAAATAGTTTGGATTGTAGTAAACGGCCTTTGCAAAAGATTTATCTATTCCATAATAAAATTACTGCGCGATTTTATGCTAAGTTAGTTTACCATACTCTAAATCAAGATTTTTTTCGATGGCCGTTTTTACTTTTTCCATTAATTCATGCTGGTTGTTTTCATTATATCCCCCGGGGTCAATCACATCGCCGACAACGATTTCAATCTTGCCGGGCATCAGCGCTATGGTGTTTTTAGGGAGTACAAACCGGCTTCCGTTTACGGTAACCGGCAAAATGGGAACCCCCGACTTGAGGGCCATAATCGCCCCACCCATCCGGAATTTAAGCAGATGACCGTCTTCACTTCTGGTTCCCTCGGGGAAAATTATTACAGATGTTCCCTTTTTAATCTTTCCGGAAGCTGTTTCGAGGCTGGCAGATGCTCTCTCCCGGTTTTTTCTATCAATATATACATGTCCCGCTCTTTCAAGGGCGTAACCAAAGATCGGCATTTTCCTAATCTCCGATTTGACTATCCAGCGGAACTGAAGGGGAATTTTGCCGAACAGGGCCCAAACATCGAACAGGCTCTGATGATTGGACATGACAATATAGGTAAGGTTTTTATTAATCTTTTCCTTACCTTTTATCGTTAAGCGTGTACCTGAGAGAAAGATGTTGAACAGAGACCAGCACTTGCCGACATAGTGAGCTAAATTTCCTTTGGGCTCGAATTGAGAGAAGATTATAGCGATCAGACATGCCGCAATTGTATTAAGTATCAGAAAGATAATGAAAAAAGAACGTGTCAAAGGATACAATGTCCGATGAAAAAAAATCTTCAAAATACAACTCCTTATATCCT
>JAQYVG010000479.1 GCA_030145595.1 Desulfobacterales bacterium
CACAATCAATTGGGTTGGCCGTACAGTCGAGTGGGCAAATAAATAATTGAGTGGTAAAATAAAAAAGTCTCTAAAAAACCCACATTTGCATATAAAAAAGAGGTCAAAGTATTCAGTCGACTAGGCAATTAAAAAATCAAGTACATAATTACCACAATTGCCTATAGGCTAATTCTCCTGTCCTGATGCAAGCTCCGCTGGAGGTAACAAAAGGACGTACCTCAGCAAAGAGGCCTGGACTGCTAAGAAGAAAGCCGAAAGGCTTGAGCAGGACAAGGAGTACGAAGCGTATGCGCTCGACTTCACAGGCAACGAACCCGAACATTCGGAATGAGCAACAAAGGAACGCGGGAAGAAAACCCGAGTATCTAACATAGAAAAAGTAAAAAATAAGAATTCTAATTTACCGAATTCAACTTACAAAGCAACCAGTAGTCCTATGGACACTGAGTATTCTAATTTAGACACTAGTGCAAACATTCCTTTGATTAACGAACTGACTGACTTCTTAGCAACAGAAGCAGCAGAACTAGCCGCAAACGAGGACGTGAATGACGAGTCATTGACTCCGACAAACCTCGATGCGTTAGATTACAAACCCGTCAGCATTGTTCATCTTCGTAATAATCGAAACAACAAAATTCAACAGAAACCTCTAATGGTTCTGTTTGACACAGGAGCTCAAAAGAGTACTGTGAAGGCAAAACACAGTCACTTAGGGAAGGTAAGCAAAACAGCGCGACCGACCACATTCAGCACTCCTCATTCGAAGTTCCAAACGAACCTTATGAACGAGTTGCAATTCAACATGCCAGAATTCTCAGAGAGTAAACAAGTACAGTGGAAATTCCATGTACTTCCTGAGACAACATCACTACCTTATGATATGATCATAGGTAGAGACCTTATGCGAAAGCTTAAGATGGATGTACTATATTCAAGTGAAGCCATAGTGTGGGACGGTCTAAGACTGCCCATGCAAGAAGTTAAAAATAACTTTATGGACTTCAACGCGATCATCGAGGACACAACCGAGTCCGACTCAGTCAAAGAGCAGATGAAACGCATGAATCGCATTCTCGACGCCAACTACGAGAAACCAGACTTGAAAGCAGAAGTAGCTAAAATGACGCACTTAACTGATTTTCAACGAACTCTATTAATGGCACTGATCGGAAAGCACGAAGCACTTTTCGACGGAACATTAGGCGAATGGAAAGGCCCAAACTTAAAATTCAGCATTATTTTGAATTTTTAGATAGAAAAGACCTTGTAAGTTTTTCCAAAGACCAGATCCA
>JAQYVG010000047.1 GCA_030145595.1 Desulfobacterales bacterium
GCCCCAATGGGGTACCCGACAAGTAAGTGTTCTGACCGAAGGAGTCAATTTAGTTCTGGCCGTGGATATTTCAGAGAGCATGGCCGCTCTCGATTTTAAGCAGGGCGGTAAAATCGTCAATCGCCTGGAGGCGGTGAAAACAGTTATTAATGAGTTTATCTCCAAACGCAGTGGAGACAGAATCGGCCTGGTGGTATTTGGAACCCATGCCTATACCCAGATGCCGCTGACCAGGGATTATAACACCATTTCAGCGGTTCTCGAGCGTCTCAAGATCGGCGCGGCCGGCAAAAGCACCGCCGTCGGCGATGCCATCGGTATATCATTAAAACGACTGGAAGATATCAAGAGCAAGTCCAATATCATCATTCTTTTAACCGACGGTCAAAGCAATACCGGTGAGCTTTCTCCGCAGACGGCCACTGAAATTGCCGTTCAAAAAGGGGTAAAAATATATACCGTGGGTGTGGGCAGCAAGGGAAAGGCCCGTTTTTTGATCCAGCACCCGTTGCTGGGTGAGCGCTACATTTACCAACATGTTGATTTTGATGAAGATACTTTGAAGTTTATTTCTAAAGAAACTAATGGTATCTATTTTCGAGCCAAAGACAGTAAAAGTCTTCAAAAAATTTACGATACCATCGATGAACTGGAAAAAACCAAAGTAAAGGTCAAAACCTTTGCCGAATACCGGGAGCTGTATATCTATCTGCTGGCCCCGTCGTTTTTACTTCTGGTTATCTGGGTCATACTTTCAAACACCAGGTTTTTGAGAGTACCATGAAATTTTTCAGGATAGAAATGCTGTTTTTAATCTGGACCGTACCGTTGCTGCTGCTGGTGTTTATATTGGGCATTAAAAAACGCACAAAGATCCTTACCGGGTTCGCATCAGCCCGGGGACTTGCAGCCATTGCGCCCCGGCAGATGTATACCAGGCGACGTTGGATCAAGACGGCCCTGATACTGCCGGCACTTTTTTTTATGGCCGTTGCGCTCTCCGGGCCCCAGTACGGGTACCGCTGGCAGGAAATCGAGCGTAAAGGGATCGATATAATCATTGCTCTCGACTGTTCGCGAAGCATGCTGGCCACCGACATTAAGCCAAGCCGTCTTGACCGCGCCAAACGTGAGGTTTTCGATCTGCTGGGTATGCTCAAGGGCGACCGGGTAGGACTGGTGGCCTTTGCCGGAACCGCTTTTTTGCAATGTCCCCTGACAATCGACTATGAGGCATTTTATCTTTTTTTAAATGTTTTGTCGCCGGAATTTCTGCCCGTGGGAGGTACCGATATTCCCGGTGCCGTTATAACCGCGCTTTCAGGATTCAATCACAAGGATAATTCTGCAAAGGCTGTTATTTTAATAACAGACGGTGAGAGTACCACCGGCGATCCGATGTCTGCAGCTGAAAAAGCCAAGGCTGCCGGAGTGAAGCTCTTTACGATCGGTGTGGGGAAGGACGATGGCGTCCCGGTACCGAACGAGCAGGGCGGCTTTAAAAAGGATGCATCCGGCAAAATTGTCATAACCCGCCTGGATGAAGGTAGCCTTAAAAAAATGGCTCTGCTTACCGGCGGAACATATGTGCGGTCGGTTGCCGGGGATATGGATCTTGATGCCGTCTACAATAGTGAAATTCGGGGCAAGATGGATGTCTCCACTCTTTCCAGCGGCCGCAAACAGGTATGGGAGGATCGCTATCAATGGTTCCTGATCCTGGCGCTGGTAATGCTGATAGCGGATCTGCTTCTGCCGTCGACCACCAAAGCGGTGCGGGTGCCGATATTACTGCTCGCGCTGGTATGCAGTCCCTCTCTTGCGCTGGCTTCCGATGTATACCAGAGTATACAGAAGGGTCTGGAGGCATACCAGAGCCAGGATTACGAGGCGGCACTAAAATATTTTATCGACGCCCAACTCGAAGATCCCGATCGGTCCGAGATTTTATATAACATTGGGAATGCCTATTATAAACTGGGCGATTTTAATGCAGCTTTGGAAAATTACAGTCACGTGCTGAACAGCGAAAATAAATCCATAAAGCATAAGGCTCTGTATAACAGGGGAAACGCCAATTACCGCATGAACAAATTAGAAGATGCCATATCGGATTATGAAGCCGCTCTGAAAATCGATCCGGGTGATCAGGAGGCCAGGCAGAATCTCGATTTTGTTAAAAAAAAGATCAAGATGCAGGAAAAACAGCAACATCAGCAATCGTCCAACAACAAAAACAAACCGGGAGAGCAGGGAAAAACGTTTCAGGACAGACCGGAAAATCGCGACCAAACAAAGGAAAAATCAGATGATTCCAGCCCGGGAGCAAAAGATAATGACGAATCGTCCACGGAATATGGCCAATCCATGGATGCACCTGAGCAAGACGACATTCGGCCGCAAAAAGGTTCATCTGAAAAAGAAAAAAAAGACAAAGATTCAAAGGCCGCAGCTTCCTTAGCCGAGTCTGCGCCGAATCGTGATAAGACAAAGCAGGCGGAACGCATGCTGAACCGCCTCCGGGACATGCCTGGCAAAGCCATGATCCCGGTTTATCGGGAACAGAGGGTTGAAAAGGATTGGTGAGCAATGGAGCGCTGTGCTATATGACCGCTACGCTTGAGGAGCGGCCCTTCGGGCCTTGAGGGGATAAAAGAGAGGGCCAAAAGAGGGAGCGCTACGCTTGAGGAGCACTGCGTTTGAGGAGCGGCCTGACGGCCTTGAGGGGAAAAAAGGACCGGGCCCAAGAGGGAGCGCTGCGCTTGAGGAGCACTGCGTTTGAGGAGTGGCCTGACGGCCTTGAAGGGAAAAAAGAAAAGGATTTAATGAAAAAAATATCTTTGGTAATAATCTTGATTTTTGCGTTTCCGGTATGGGTCCGTGCTGCGGATATCCGGGCTGTTGTCGACCGGACGCATGCTGCTATGGGAGAGTCGGTTAACCTGTCGGTGACTGTAAGCGGCGGTGATGCCGAGGTAGATGTCTCTGCAATACGGGATTTTAAGGTTATTTCCAGGGGTACCAGTACCAGTGTCAGCATCGTTAACGGCAGCATGTCACGCCAGGCAAGTTATAATTATGTGCTCATACCGCTGCGGGAAGGCCGCTTGGTTATTCCGCCGCTGACGGTAGTTTCCGCCGGCAAATCCCTTCAGACGCGGGCGATCATCGTTCAGGTTTCAAGGCAGTCTCAAGCAGAGGATGCGAGTAGCGATCTGTTTGTCCGCGCGCAAGTTTCAGAAAAAAACCCTTTTGAGGGCCGGCAGATTATCTATACTTTCAGGTTATACACCACGGTCCGGCTTGCCAATGCCAAACTTCAGAAACCCGATTTTTCAGGATTTACTTCCAAGAAAGTCGGCGATACCAAATCATTTCAAAAGGTTATTAACGGACGCGAGTATACTGTTTCCGAGCTTTCCTATGTGCTGGTTCCGCTCAAATCCGGTATGGTGACGATTGATCCGGGTAGACTCAGCTGTGATGTTGTGCAGCGCAAGCAGCGACGCAGACGTTCACTTTTGGATTCGTTTTTTGACGATCCCTTTTTCGGGCAGGCTGAACTGGAACCCAAAATACTATCTACGGAAGCGATTAGCATCAATGTCAGGCCGTTGCCGGCCTACAACGGGGATGTGAAATTTTCGGGTCTTGTGGGAGAATTTAGAATCCAGGCCGGGCTTGAAAACACTGAAATACAAGTTGGGGAATCGACAACGCTGGCTATTACCGTCGAGGGCAGCGGCAATATTATGGATGCACTGCCGCCGGAAGTCACCGTACCTGATGCCTTTAAGGTTTATGCCGACAATCCTGAAGAGCATATCAATGTGGATGGATCGGGCTTTTCCGGAAAAAAAGTCTTTCGCACGGCTCTGGTGGCCGTCAAACCCGGAATTTATACAATAGTGCCGGTTCAAATCAGCTATTTTGATGTTTCAAAAAGTGCATACCAGACACTTTCCACCCGGCCGTATATCCTGACGGCCAATCCGGCCGCCGAGAAAGAGAAGATTGAAATTTTCAGCGCTCCTGCTGTTCAGGAACAGCCAAGGCTCAAAAAGAAAAAAGTTGAGTTTACCGGTCGCGACATTCTGCCTTTGAAAGAAGATCTGGATGTGTTGGAAAGCCATACATCTATGAATCTGTCCCGATTCATTATCATGCTGGCAGCACCGTTTCTGCTTTACCTGGCAGGATTGGCTGCACTTAAATTCAGCCAAAAACGTGATGATCCTGCCGGCATTATGGCTCAAAGAGCTGAGAATGCATTGAAAAAGGCCCGCAAGATCGAGGTCTCCCGGGAAGAATTTCTGGCTAATCTTTACCGGGCACTTGTTGCGGCGATTTTGGCGAATGCCGGCACTAAGGGCGAGTCTCTGACGTATGCTGAGGCTGAGGAGATCCTTTGCCGCAGCGGGCACTCTGATGCGACCGGCACCCAGGCGGCCGAATTATTGAAAAAAATTGAATCAGCCAGGTACGGAGGGTTAAGCCTGGACGCAGCCTTTAAATCGGATCTTTTGCAAGAGACCAATCAGCTTGTCAGGAGCTTATTGCGATGATGATTCTAAAACGTAGCATCTGGAGTCTGCTGCTGGTAGCTTTTTTGGCAGCCCCGATTCAGGCCGATGAGTTGACGCGTGCATTTCTTGATGGTGCTAAAAACTATGACACCGGAAACTATGATGGGGCAATTGCCGAGTTTTCCAAAATAATCGCAGTTGGTATTAAAAACGGTAAGCTGTTTTATAATATCGGCAATGCTTATTTAAAAAGCGGCGATCTTGGAAACGCCATGTTATGGTACGAACGCTCCTTAAAACTGAGGCCAAACGATCCTGATTTAAGATTTAACCACCAGTATGCCCTGACACTGATAAAGGATGCAAAGGAAGACAACCGCGGGCCAATACTTAAAGTGTTGTTTTTCTGGCAACATTTCCTCAGTGCCGCCACCGTTCAATGGACGGCCTTGATTCTCAATTTATTGTTCTGGCTTATTTTAGCGCTGCAGGCCTTGAAGCGCAAAAGAACATTGCAGCTGGCGCGTTATGTGGTTTTGGTTTTGGCCGTCGTCTTTACTTTGACGGCATTTTATAACCATTATACGTCCAATTACGTTAAACATGCTGTTATTCTTGCAGATAAAATATCGGTTCGATCCGGGCTAACCCAAGATTCTACCGAACTTTTTGTGCTGCATGCCGGCAGCAAGGTAAAAATTGATAAAGATAACAAAGATTTTTACAGAATTTATTTTTCAGATGGCAAGATCGGCTGGGTGGGTAAGTCTGAGGTAGGAATCATTTAACGTAACAGTTCAGCCACGAAGGCACAAAGGCACAAAGGAGGGGAGTGAATAACCAACTTTAATGATTCAGTTTTATTGGTTAAATTAGTTCCATTTGTTTGGTTGGTTAACAAATAAAACTAATTTAAACAATAAAACCAATCGGACAATTTAAAATAAACTATAATCTTAGTGTCTTAGTGCCTTCGTGGCTGAACTATTACGATTTTTTACGAATTCATCAATATTATCCTTGAAAACTTTTTAAATATGTATAATATAGAGCCGACTTTTTCTAATGAGGAGGATGAGGATGCATAGAATACACATTGGGGTGATGTGCTTGTTGATTGTTTTGATTCTTGGGGTATCATTGGAAGCCACCGGGCAAGATAAGGATGCCGGCGAACAGAAGATAGAGGATATGAGTGTTCCAATGGGCGTCATCGTGCTCAAGCCGGATGAGTCGATTGAGCCCAAGAAGTCTTCGGTTGAATTTAATCATCCCCAACATTTTATTTATGACTGCAAAACTTGCCATCACAAATGGGAAGGAAAAACCCAAATCCCCACCTGTACTACAACAGAATGTCACGATTTGCTCAAATCACCGAAAAAACCAACAAAATACCTTGTTTATACGGATACGGGCATCAAGTATTACAAATATGCATATCACAAAAAGTGTGTTGGGTGTCACAAAGAGGTCAAAGCCAAACGCAAAGAAATGGAAATGTCGTATCAGGTTTTGAAAGAAAAACTGCCCAGCAGCGGCCCGACCGGTTGTATTGAGTGTCACCCGAAAGAATAATATTGATGAATTCTTAAAAAGACGAATTCATCAGGTATTTGGTTTTTAGTATTTTGTGTTTTGATTGAAATATATGCCGATATACCAGTTTGTTAAATAACCAAACACTAAACACCAAATACAAAATACTCTCGTAAAAAAAACAAATATTTTACTTTTTGCGAGATCATCAAAATTAGTGCCTTACGCCTAAAACGCTCGTAAAAGCTGTTTTTCGACTTTTTTGCGAGTCATTTCATCCCCTTATCTCAGATCCTACCCTTTTTGCACTTGTACCATACGCAAGTGTTATGTTATTCTAAAGTTTTCATAAGTAATGCCGATATCTCTTAGTAACTAGTAAACTAATTGAGCCAAAATATAAAACCGTGATATATTCTTCTTCGAATAACGAAGAGCGAAAAAATAAAAAAACTCAATGGAGCCTTTTCGTTCAATTGAGTTATAGTATTCGCGCGGCCGAGAGCCTTTAGAAAATAACTAAGAAAATCCAAAAGCATATAAAATGCCCAAAAAAAACATCGCGTCTTTAATGAGAGAGCACAAGACGCTGATTCTCATTATTGCAGTGGTTCTTTTTTTACTTGAACTCGAAATCTTTGCACTTGCGGCCATGAAGTCCGGCCGGCAATCAAGGCTTCAGCTGGAATACGATGGAAAAGAAAAGCCTGATCAACCCAAAGTTCATTGGGACAAGGTCGGCGATAACGGATAACGGCAACTTGGATGCAGATTGTAACGACCCATAAAAATACCGATTTTGATGCTCTGGCTTCTGTTGTGGCAGCCACAATGTTGTATCCGGACACGATTCCGGTGCTTCCAAGAAACGTAAACCCCAACGTGAGAGCCTTTTTGTCCCTGCATAAAGACCTGTTCAACATGCATTCATCCAATCAAATCGATTTTAAAGACATAAATAGCTTGATTGTGGTTGATGCCAACAGCTGGGGGCGCCTTGATAAAATGGATGCTCTCAAACAGGTTGATAATTTAGAAATTATACTCTGGGATCATCATTTGAATGCAGGGGATATTAGCCCTGACTGGACGTGCCAGGAAGAGATGGGGGCTAATATTACTCTGATGATGCGCCAATTAAAGACCCAAAAAACAATTTTAACCCCTATTCAGGCTACCCTGTTTTTGGCAGGAGTCTATGAAGACACCGGCAATCTAACGTTCCCATCATCGAAACCCGAAGACGCTTATGCCGCTGCATATCTGCTGGAGCGCAAAGCAGACCTGAAGATCCTCAACTCTCTGCTGCGTCCGGCTTACGGTAGAAAACAGAAGGCCATACTTTTTGAAATGTTGCAAACGGCCGAAAAAGTCAATGTCAACGGACACAATATCAGTATTAACCGGGTGGATATTGAAGGTCATGTGGAAAATCTCGCCGTGGTTGTCAATATGTACAGAGAAATCCTGGATGTAGATGCCGCATTCGGTGTCTTTATCAACAAGGATCGTAAACGCAGCATCGTTATCGGGCGCTGTATTGTTGACACCCTTGATATCGGGTTGATTATGCGGGAATTGGGCGGAGGCGGACATCCGGGAGCAGGCTCCGCCATGTTGAAGTCGGTTAAACCGGACGCGGTTGTGGAAATGATCAAAGAATTGATCGCAGGGAAACAACCGTCTTCAGTGCAGATCAGCGATCTGATGTCTTTTCCTGTATTTTACATCTCACCTGACACCTCCATGAAAGAGGTCTCTTTAATTCTGAGAAAAAAGGGCTGTACGGGTTTGCTGGTGGTGGATGGTGACAAACCGGTTGGCATCATTTCGCGCAGGGATTTTCGTAAAGTAAAGAAAAAGGCTAATCTCACAGCTCCGGTCAAAGCCTACATGAGTAAAAACATAAAATCGATAGAACCGGGACAAAGCCCTGCCCAGGCAACCAATTTGATGGTTAAACATGACATCGGTCGCATCCCGGTGGTAGAAGACGGCAAAGTTGTCGGGATTGTTACGCGTTCCGATATAGTGAATTATTTTTACGACATTTTACCGGACTAGCAATGAGTTGGAACAAAATGAAAAGAAGAGACTTTCTCAAGGCTTTATCCACAAGCATTATTGCCGGAGGAATCGTTCCGGCCAAGGTTCTGGCGGAGATCGCAAGAAAATCTCCCGAGTCCTCCCTAAAAGAATACGACAATCACATTAAAGACTACCTGCAAAAGATACAAAGTTTTGACACACATCACGCCAAGGACGTCTACCTAAATCAAAGCGACTTTCTGTTGTTGAAATCCTCGACAATGCGTTTTAAGCGACTACAGCGCACTGTGGGTTACGGCAATTTCCATTTGTTAAGCTTTGACGATGCTATCAAAATTGCGCGCAACTATTCAAAGGTGGGAGCTTTTTCCAAGCAGGAGTGCGCTTTTCTGGAAAAAATATTTTATGATGACCCTGTTGTTTACGGTTTTTTCGGTGAAAAACCTGTTAAAAAACTTACCGACCGCATTAAAAAACGCGAGGTAGTCAAAATCCCGCACACCGGCAATTATATTTATAAGGGAGCGCCGCTTGAGACTTACAGGAAAATCAAGCGTGATATCGGTGATCAGGTAATCCTGACTTCGGGGGTACGCAGTATCATCAAACAGTTTCTGCTGTTTTTGAACAAAGCGTACCGTAACACCGGCAACCTTTCTTTGGCTTCGCGCTCACTCGCTCCGCCCGGCTATTCTTTTCACGGCGTCAGCGACTTTGACGTGGGGCAGGTTGGATTCGGCGGCGCCAACTTCACCGGGCGTTTTATAAATACGGATGTATACAAAAAATTAACGGAACTTGGCTATCTCCGGCTTCGATATCCCCAGGCAAATTTGCTGGGGGTACGCTTCGAGCCTTGGCATATCAAAGTCCAAACCTAATTGAGTTAACACTCAATGTGTCAGTTGTTTGTTGTCCGTTGTCAGTTGTAAATCCAACTCGGTTTATCCGGTGTTTGGTGTTCAGTCTTTTGTGTTTTGCTTGAGCCAATGCTCGAGACGGCGAAGACCTTCTTCCGTGGATACGCGGGGAACATATCCCAAGTCTTTTTTTGCGGCGCTGATGTCAAACCAGTGGGCTGTAGCAAGCTCATCAGCTAAAAAACGCGTCATTTGCGGTTCACCATTGAGGTTAAAACATTTATAAACCAGTTCAAGCAAGAGGCCGACCAACCATGCCATCCGATGGGGAATTGATTTCCGGACAGGACCAAGGCCGGCCGCTTTTAAGATGGCGTTGACCATGTCCCAGACAGGGATTGGTTCGTTCTGGCTGATGAAATAGATCTTACCGGAAAGTTCAGGGTTTGATTCCAAACGGTCAGCGGCCATTAAATGGGCCTCGGCGGCATTGTCGATATATATCGTATCCACAAGATTCCTGCCGTCTCCTACTTTAACCAACCGTTTGGCCCGTTCTATAATCCTGGGAACAAAATGTTTGTCCCGTGGCCCCCATATTAAATGCGGGCGCAAGATAATAGATGCCAAACCGTCACCGGCAGATTTTACAACCATTTGCTCGGCAAGTGCTTTAGTTTTCGGGTAATGCGTATGATATCTATCCGGATAGGGAGCCGATTCATCGATACCTTCCATATCAGTGCCGTTGAAAACAACGCTGGGCGAACTGGTATGAACCAGTCTGGCAACCTTGTGCTTTAAACAGGCTGAAATGACGTTGCCGGTGCCGATGACATTGGTTTGATAATATTCGGAATAGTCACCCCAAATGCCTGGTTTGGCTGCAACGTGATAAACAAGATCCATGCCCTCTACAGCCTGTTCAACAGCATGTTGGTCGCTGATGTCCCCCTGGATTTGCTCAACACCTAAAGTTTCGAGCTCAGCATAAAAGCTGCGTGAAAAGCTGCGGACGTCTTCCCCTCGTTTTTGAAGCAGGCGCACGATTGCTCCCCCGAGAAAACCGCCTCCTCCGGTGACCAGCGCTTGTGTCGGCTTCTTAACGTTTAAGGAGTGTGTGTTATCCATCCGTTACCTATCTTTTTTGCATAATCAGCAGGGAGCGCTTCGCTTGAAGAGCGCTTTGCTTGAAGAGCACTGCGTTTGAGGAGCACTTCGTTGAGGAGCGCTGCGCTTGAAGAGCACTTCGTTTGAAGAGCACTTCGTTTGAGGAGCGCTTCGCTTGAGGAGCGCTTCGCTTAAGGCAATCATTAAGCCTCAAGACCCGGAGGGTCGGTCCTCAAGTCCCGCTAGCGGGACGCTCCTTGCCCCCCTGCTTTTGCATTTTTTATCTGCCCAGACAGCCAGTTTTTCGCGAAAAATCTTTGAGTTATGGCGGATGTCTACCGGGAACGCCTTGTGAAGCAATATGGTTTCGATGTTTTTTGTCAGTTCGTTCTGCCGGGCAAGTTCAAAAAGGGCTTTTTTGAGCTCTTTTTGATTGTAACCGTCAAGATCTTTTTCCGGTTCAATACAAATTACCGGCGTTTGTCGAAGCCCGGCACCGATGCCGACCAGGGCGCTGCGATACACCATCGGATGATTGTTAAAGATGGCTTCGCACTGAATAGTAAAAAGTGTTCCATTGGCGGTCACAACACGGTGGTTTTTGCGACCGCAGAACCAGATCCTGCCTTTGGCATCTTTCCAGCCCAGATCCCCCATCCGGTGCCATATTTGATTTTGGTCTTTGATCTTGGCCAGCGCATCCGTCTGGGGCCTTTCAAAGTACTGTCGGGTTACCAGGTCACCTTTTACAGTTATTTCACCAATTTCACCGTCAGCAACCAGTATATCATCCGACCACTTATCGATGGGGTCATCGCTGATATTAATAATGCGAATCTCTATATCGTTAATGGGGCGACCTATGCAGATGCCGTTGCCTTGCTCACTCAGTTTTCTGGTTTCAGACAGGATTTCATTGCTCGCAATGGATATGACAGGCACCGCTTCAGTCGCACCGTATGGCGTATGAACTTGGGCATCATTACACAGCATGGAGGAAAACTGTTCAATAATAGCAGGTGATACCGGTGCGCCGGCGGAAATTACTCTTTTCAAAGACGGCAGCTTTATGTTTTTATATTTACCGTATGTGCCCAGGCGTTTTAATAGAGCCGGTGAGGCGAACATGTTTGTCACCCCCTGGTCGACAATTGCTTGGATGATCTTTTCCGGGTTCGCAAGGGCCGGTTTTGTAGGGTCCATATCCGGGATGATCGACGTTATTCCCAGAGCGGGCCAGAAAAGAGCAAAAAGCGGGAATGTGGAAAGATCAATTTCATCCATGGTTAAACCCAGGTGGGATTTTATATGTCGAAGCTGGGCATTAAAGTTGCCGTGAGTATATACGGCTCCTTTAGCCGGTCCTGTGCTTCCGGTGGTAAAAAGAATGGCGGCCATGTCGTCGGATCTGGTTTTTGTCGTGGAATATGGTTTCCATGGCATCCGGCGGACCTGTTTCAGGGTATAGCCTCCCCAGAACAAGCGCTGTCCGACCGTTACCCATGTTTTGACAGTGTCGAAAAACCTTGGGTAGAGGGTTCGCAGTACATGGGCAGGGGGAATGCCGATAAAGGCCTCCGGCCGGCCTTCCTTTAAACAGCCGACCATACGTCTGATACCCATTCCAGGGTCCACTACGACCGACACAGCTCCGGTTTTGAAAAGAGCAAAGATTATCGTAAAAAAATCCAGGCTGGGTTTTACCATTAATATAGTACGGGTGCCGCGTTTTATGCCGGCTTTTTCAAACCCGTGAGCCAGGCAGTCGGATTCCCGGTCAAGTTGTTGAAAGGTGAGATGGTTGTATGCAACACGGTTGTTTTTGTCCCGGCCGGCCGGACAGACCACCGCCCGCTTATAGGGTTGCAGGGCAGCCATGCGTTGCAGATGAGAAGCAACGTTGGTAAAATCGTTGCTATTATTTTTGTCTGACGGTTTCATCTTTTGTACTTGTGCAATGGTTTAGCCACAAAGGCACTAAGACACTAAGATTATAGTATGTAAAAGACATTTACCACTTGTCATTGGAGTGCTATACTCGAGGAGTACTTCGTTTGAGGAGCGGCCTGTCGGCCTTGAGGGGTATTGATAAAAAGACTTTCTCCTCTTAAGCAAAGCGATCCTAAAGCGTAGCGCTCTTCAAGCGTAGTGGTCTTTTTTTTATATGACCAATGGAACCAATTTAACCAATAAAACTGAAACATTAAGGTTTATAATTCATCCCCTTCTTTGTGCCTTTGTGCCTTCGTGGCTGAACTGTTACGTTGTTAGGTAGTTTCTTTTCATCAACAACCCTGTTATTTCTCTGTAATGGTTTCTTCTATCTTAATACCGAAATGCCGGCCGGCTTCTTCAAGAGCTACCATAACCTTGTCGCCGGGCTTTAGGTTTACCACTGACAGCGCCTTTCCTTCAGGATCGGTCAACCGGATGGTCTCCGCGTTTTGCAGAATACTTGTCACCTGCTTATCGCCGACAGCAGCCGTCACCAGCATTAAGGGTCGTTTTTCGATTTTCAAGCGACCGACAATGGCGGATATCGTATTACCCATATAATCGACAATCAAGACCTGGCCGCCGGTTTTAAGCTCAGAAAGATAGCTGGTTTTTCCACCTGGTATGCGTGTGTAGGCATGCACCGGTCCGGCGTTTACTCTAAACGGTCTGGGAGAAACATAAGGGTTGGAAATACTTTCGGCATGAACCAGAAATAAAGCACTACTGCTGTTACCTACCAATATCCCCTGCCCCGCGGTCATTGTTGTGCAGGTATCCACGCATACCCTATCCCCCATTCCTAAAGATTTGACTTCGGTAATTTCGGCCGCTTCCAGCAAGATCTTGTCCGCTTGTGAACGTAGTGTGGAAAGTGTTTTTTTCAGTTCAACCACATCGGTTGTATGCAAAAGAATATGCCTGACACCCTTTTCAAGAATACCGAAGGCGGTTTGCGCCTCCTCCAGATTTTGAACCTGGGCAATAACCTTGGCGCCTTTGGCGATTAAGTTCTCAAGGGGTATGATCGTCCAGTCGCTGCACTGTAGAATAACCTGTTTGCTATGGGTTAGGGCAACGATCTCTTCTTCGTCTGCACCGCTTTTCACGGTAAAAATGATCACATCTTCTCCAAGCTTTAAATCGCCGTCTTCAGATATAGTCTCAATCCGGCCCAGAGCTTTGACCTTGTCGGAATACCCCGGTGGGACCATGATACCGTCTGCACCCCCTTCCAGGGCTGTTGTTACAATTTTTTTATCCCAGGGATCGACCTTTACCCAGATTTTTCGCATTATACTAATCCTCTTAAAAAATTGAATTACTCCATTTCGGGCTAAGTGAAGCCTCCCCGTCCTAAAGGATGGGGGTTCTGCCATCCGGCAGTGCTTGGTGGCAGGGAACATGCCGGTCAAGTTCTAATCTACCGAACACTCTTTACAAAACTCAAGTGCTTCACCCACGCTTTTCCCATCATGAACGATGGCACAAATAGCCCTGACCATTTGTGTCGGGTCTTTATGTTGGAATACATTGCGGCCGATGGAGACACCGGCGCCTCCGGCTTCAACAGAGCCGCTGACCATTTCCAGGATCTCCCGATCTGAATCCATTTTAGGCCCGCCGGCTATTACCACCGGAACCGCACACCCTGACACGACCTCTTTAAATGTTTCCATAGAACCGGTATAAGAAACCTTGACAATGTCGGCACCCATTTCATCACCAACCCGGGCGGCATGCTTGACCGCATTGACGTCAAATTCGTCTTTGATCTTTTCGCCCCTAGGATAAATCATAGCAAGCAGCGGCATGCCCCACATGCGCGCTTCATAACTTATCCTTCCAAAATCATTGAGCATTTCCTTTTCTTGACCGTTTCCAAGGTTGACATGGATAGAGACAGCATCCGCCCCGAGTTTGATCGCTTCTTCAACTGAACAGACCAAAGTTTTTACATTGGGGTAAGGCGAAAGACTCGTAGAAGCGGACAAGTGAATGATCAGCCCTATGTCCTTGCCTCCGCCACGGTGGCCTTCACCCACAAGTCCTTTATGCTCCACGATGGCGTTGGCTCCCCCTTCCGACACATTGTGGATGGCGCGTTTCATGTCCTGCAGCCCGTCAATGGGACCCATTGAAATCCCGTGATCCATTGGAACGATTACTGTTCTGCGCGTATTGCGGTTTATGATGCGCTCAATTCGGATCCGTTTGCCTATGATTGTCATTTTCTAATCCTCCTTTTACCTAAAACCCGCATAAACTGTTCTTGAAAACAAAAAAGGCTGTGGGTTTTTCCTCCACAGCCTTTTTATACTAAAAAAGCCGTGGATTTTAAGTCTGCCCACGGCTTTTCGCTTTGTAAGTTGGTCTTGGTATCAGCGTGCCCCAGGCGGACCGGTGGTAAATAAATACCAGTAATAAAAAAAATAATTGCCTGATGAGCTTTGTACCATTTAACACCCTTTCTCAAATAAAAACCGGTTATTTCTACACTAAGGGTCTTTTGTTTGTCAAGGTTTTTCTCAAGGCATCGTCTCCCAGTACGGATAAAACGAAGAAGAAAAAGATTTCTCATCACGAAAGCGCGAAAGGACGAAAACACGAAAAATATAACAATTCGTGTTTACCTATTTTGTGTTTTGTCTTGATTATTCATCATCTAACAGAATCATCCCCTCGCCCGGATATACCCTGCGCTCATCTTTCGTCGTTGGATTTGTTATTTCCGGCCAATGTCCGGACTGCGGACCAGCCCCTTCCAGTGCGGCCGGAAGAGGTTTTTTGTCTTTCATCTTTGGATATTTTCGGATATCAACCCCTTCAACCGGTGCACTGAACTCAATGGCGATGTTGTTGGGATCAAAAGCGTAAACCGAATGGATGAATCCATGGTCGATAATCTCCGAGACCCAGATATCAGCGGCTTCAAATCTGTCTTTTAGTTTCCACAGGTCATCATCGCTTTCTACCTCAATGGCAACATGATCGAAAGCAAAGGGCCCCTTAACCGGCACACCGTGGTCTTTTTCAGGGATCTTCTCTACATCCGGCCACTCGAAAAATGCGATCATGTCGTGAGCTGAAATTTCAAAAAAATAGTGCCGGTACCCGGGGCGTCCAAGACCTGCCACCAGGCGCATGCCAAGCAAATCCCGCCAGAAACGAATGGTGGCATCCATGTCTTTAGTGGCCATCGCCAGGTGATTAATACCGCTGTATCTTACCATAAATAAAATCCCTTAATCTTGCACAGATAATCTTGAAGATTTATAAAATAATAATGTTATTCAGGAAATTGCTCCACGATTTTATACAACGTCCCGAAAGTATTCGGGACTCAGCAATAAGAAATCCCCAGACTATATAGGTAGCCTGTCAGAAAGTTTTTTGGGTAAAGCAATCTATTAGCGCAATGGATGATCAGATTTTAAAGCGTGTGCTGTTTGAGTATATTAAGTAGTTATTGCAGGTATCGGAGTTTCAGTAATTTCAGGTGGCGGAGCTTGTTTAATACCTTGT
>JAQYVG010000480.1 GCA_030145595.1 Desulfobacterales bacterium
TAATACTTCCGGTAGACGCTTTGTCTTTTTCCTGGGCGGCAGTCTTAACTTTACAGATTCATCCTTAATGGTATGTTCGTAGAAAAACCTCAACCCGGAGATCACCACATTGCAGGTGCTCGAACTTCTTTTAAGCTCTTGCCTAAGATGCAACAGATAGTTTTCAACTTCCTCCTGAACGATCTTCTCCGGTGATTTGTTGCAGTACTTTGCAAGGCCTGAAACAGCGGCTACATAAGCTTCCTGCGTTTTTGGTGAAAATTCCCTGAGTTGCATTGCCCTGATCATTTTTTGACGCAATTGTGACATGATATACCTCCTTGATTAAGAGTAATAGAAAATAGGCTTAAGCCTGAGGTATATATAATACGATCGGAAAGGGTTGGGGAGGTATTAAATAAAGAGTTTAAATAACGAGGGGTTAACTGCCGCGAAGCGGCTTAGTCCAACTAAGAAGTAGACACCAAATTTGTCCATAATGCCAAACGGCAATTACACCATTTTCAGACAAGGTTGGCGTGTTTTTATTAACAATTTTGATATAATTTTGGTGTATAATACGCTAAAAAGATGCGTGAAATACACCAAATCTAACGCTGAAAAAAGGTGAAAATAAAAATTGGTTATTAAATGTATAGCCATTGGTGCAAATACACCATATTTGGTGGATAACACTCAAAAAAATAATAGTAAGCTGCTGATTTAATTAAATGGTCAATTTATTAAGTGGTGTATAATAACAGCTGTGTCACCCCTCGGAGATACGGTTTAGAATTGAGAAAGTCTGGGTCGATCATACAATTTAACTATTCTCTATTTTTTTTGCTCTTTGCCGTAAAATCATTTTGCCGCTTTTAGAATAAAATCGTAACACGATTTTATTGCCTGACCATAAACGAAAAAATCAATGCTTAATGTGACGTAGCGCCTGTGGCGCTGGTGGAGGAGCGCCCATCAAGTACTTTGCCGCCTTCGCTGAAGCTTCGTCGTGCCAAGCCGTCTACGCATAGCTTCACCGTGCCAAGGGGGCTTGAGGAGCGGCTCGGGGAGCCTTGATTCTGGTTGCGTATTATCAGCCACAGACGCACACGAGTCTTCGGACTCTATGGGGTCAAACCTTGATCTGTGATTAATATCTTCTTCGACCCATTTGTCTTTCAATATAACCATTTGAAATGATACATTTTAAAACACATTGATCACTAATCAAGGTTTGACCCCATTCACATGTACCCTACTTTCCTTAATGTCCAATTGCCTCTAATTCCTCCCAACGTTGATACA
>JAQYVG010000481.1 GCA_030145595.1 Desulfobacterales bacterium
CCTTGGCACGGCGTAGCTATGCGAAGACGGCTTAGCCATCTATAGCTGTACTGCACAGCGAGCGTATTCCCCGCAGCCAGCTTGTTGGAGCGCAGCGGAAATCCCGTGGCAACGGGGCTGCGGGGAATGCGAGCGAATCAAAAAATGACTAATATTCCTTACAGTCGAAGATTCCCTGCGCAAGCTTGATGGAGCGTAGCGGAAATCCCGCTCAGCGGGGCTGCAGGGAGCTTCCATTCGGGACTTTTTACGAGCTTATCAACGGTGAAGGCCTGGCAAACGTCCTCTTCCGGATGGAAACCAAAAGAGGTGAGCCATGAATGCATTTAACATATATTTAGCGGGGGTTGGGGGCCAGGGGATCGGCCTGCTCAGCGAAATACTGCTAAGGGGCGCAGACCATGCCGGCCTGAAAGTTAAGGCGGTCGATACCCACGGCCTGGCCCAAAGGGGCGGGATCGTGGTTTCCAGCCTGAGATTCGGTGAAAGAGTATATTCCCCGTTAATTTTAGAAAAAGAAGCCGATTTGGTTGTCGCTCTCGAGCGCCACGAAGCCCTCCGGGGAGCACAGACAGCACTGAAAGACGGCGGCACCCTCATCTATTACAATACGGTCTGGCAGCCGCTGGATGTTCGTCTCAACCGCAATGAGCAGATCAGCGAAGAGATGATCACCCGCCAGTGTGAAAAAGGCGGCATCAGGGAGATAAAAGTGTTTAAAGACGACCTCCAAGACGCTCGTATGCAGAACGTCATTGTGTTGGCTCACATCGAAAAACACGAGCTGATACCCAACGTCAAAACAGAACACTATCTTAAGGCCATGGATGATTTGATGCAGGCAAGCATGCTTGAAGCGAACATAAAGCTATTTGAGGAAGAACTACAGGCAGCGGAAACCGGCGGAGAACGCCGCTCATCGGAAAAATAGCCATTTATGGATGGAAACTAACTAATTTATAAGGCAAGCCTAGATGGCAGAGCGAACTTTTCAAGTATATGGCCTGGGACAGGGATGCATTGACTATATCGGCAAAGTGGCTGACTATCCTGCTCCGGACACAAAGAGTGAAATTAGCGACATGGTCATCCAGGGCGGAGGGCCTGTTGCTACAGCCCTGGTTGCGCTTGTAAGGTGGGGTGTTGGCTGTGCCTTTGCCGGTGTGCTGGGCGATGATCTGTTTGGCCCCATGATCATGGCTTCCCTGGAAGACGAAGGGGTAGATACCGGTGGCGTCCTTGTGAGAAGAGGGTTTGATTCCCAGTTTGCCTTTATT
>JAQYVG010000482.1 GCA_030145595.1 Desulfobacterales bacterium
GCGCCGGATAAGGATGCCCTTTTCGGATACTATTATCACGCGGTTCTCGGGCAGTATTTTGAGGTCGTTTTCGTCCGGGCAAAATAACTGTTTGCATCGACGTTTACTGGAAAAAGAGAGGAGCGATGCAAGCCGGACAGGAGGCAAATCAAGCTTGACACGATAGCAAATATTGGCTATGTTGTCGTCATATTTCATTGTAAAATGACGACATGGTGTTCAAATGATTCTTCCGAGAATACTCAAGGCCCCGGAACAGAGCTTTTTTCTCTTAGGCCCACGCGGCTCCGGCAAGAGCACATGGCTTAGGGCTATTTTCCCCGATGCACATGTGATCGACCTTTTATCCGAGGAAACGTATCATCGAATGTTGGCAAGCCCGGGCCTTTTTGCGGACCAACTGCGCGCAATTTCAACCGGCAGTTGGGTGGTTGTTGACGAAGTACAGCGCCTGCCAGGATTGCTGAACGAGGTACATCGTTTCATCGAAACAAAGCGTCTCCGATTTGTTCTGTGCGGTTCAAGTGCCCGCAAGCTCAAACGAGCCGATGTCAACCTTCTTGCGGGACGCGCTCTGCACCGTTCCATGCACCCCTTCGTGCCCGAGGAAATGGGTGCAAACTTCGATTTAGAGGAGGCCCTCCGATTCGGTTTGATGCCTATCATCTGGGACTCAAATGAAAAAGACGAAGTACTTTCCGCCTACGCTCGGCTTTACCTGAAAGAGGAGATTCAGGCAGAGGCTCTTGTTCGAAACTTGCCTGGGTTTGCCCGTTTTCTGCCACTGGCAGCTCTTTTTCACGGTCAGACCATCAACGTTAGCAACATCGCCCGTGAGTCCGGGGTGGCAAGGACGACGGTGGCGGGATATCTCAGCATCCTTGAGGAAACACTTTTGTGCTTCCGGCTTCCGGCCTATGAAGCCAAATTGCGTGTGCGCGAGCGCAAGCTCCCTAAATGGTACTGGTGCGATCCTGGTATCGTGCGATCCATGAAGCGGGTGTCAGGTAGCGTAGCTCCGGAGGAAAGGGGGGCTTTATTTGAAGGAATGGTGGCTCAGTTGCTCCGGGCGTACAAGGACTACCGCGGCATTTGTGACCAGATGTATTACTGGGCACCCTCCGGCAGGTCCGGGACCGAAGTCGACTTTCTACTCGCCAAAGGCAAGGAATTGGTTGCTGTCGAGGTAAAGTCCGGTAACACCTACACGGAATCATGGTGTAAGGGTCTTCGCGTCGTGGCACAACTTA
>JAQYVG010000483.1 GCA_030145595.1 Desulfobacterales bacterium
GTAGAATTGCTAAAATATTCAATCTGGCTATGGTATAAATCATGTGCAAATATGATGTGGTTTCAATAAATAGGGCCTAACCCGGACAAGCTGGAATACAGATATAGTTGATTGGTTGATTAGTTGATTGGTTAAGTGGTTGTAAATATGGATTTATCCCATATTTGCAAAATAATTGGACACTTCATGTTGCAAAAGAAAGGACAATTAGGACACAGATTAACACGGATTAAAGAAAAAGTTCGTTTCGCCTTCGGCGAGAGAGGACACATAGCAAGTAGGCACCTTTGTATCTCTGGCAAGGATTCCGCCACCAGGCGGTTTGAACTAATCTGCGTAATCTGCGTTTACCGCGCCCGCTCACGCCTTGCGTGGCAGACTGGTGCGAGCGAGGCGGGCGGGTCTGTGCAAATCTGTGTCCAAAAAGTTTTTTAACAACCGTAATAACTTGAAATTATGACTATAATTTACCTAATCAACCAGTCAACCAGTAAACTATTCAACGAGGCCTGCTGCAGTTTATCTTTTTTACACTTTGTAAAATAAGTCGACATATCCCTCCCCAATCAAATACAAAAGTACCTCAACAACCTAAAAATAATCCCAATAAATTAAAAGGTTACCACTATTCATCTTTTGCTTTTTTTGATGGCATATCCTTTGCAAATTTAACCGGTTGTGTTTAGTCAATCAATCAAGGAGGTGTAGTCATGCTGGTCAAAAACTGGATGAGTAAAGACGTTATCACCGTTGATGTGGATGGTTCCATGTATGATGCGGTGAATCTGATGAAGCGAAACGATATCCGCATGCTGCCGGTGCTGAAAAAAGGAAAGCTTGTGGGGATCGTCACCGACCGCGATCTGAAACGATCGGCCGCCTCGGATGCCACCACGTTGGATGTTCATGAGCTTCTTTATCTGGTTTCAAAAATTAAGGTTCAAGACATCATGACCAAATATCCCATCACGGTGCCCCAGAATTTCACCGCTGAGGAAACTGCCGAGGTACTGCTCCAAAACAAGATATCCGGCGCGCCCGTGGTCGACCAGAACGGTGACATTGTTGGAACCATTACCCAGACGGATTTGTTTCGCGTCCTTATTGCGCTCACCGGCGTGGGCAGTCGCGGCCTTCAATTTGCTTTTCAGCTTGAAGATCGACCGGGCTCCATCAAGGAGGTCGCCGATGTTATTCGAAAATACGGCGGCCGTATGGTAAGTATCCTGTCATCC
>JAQYVG010000484.1 GCA_030145595.1 Desulfobacterales bacterium
CCGCAACTCGCACCCCGCAACTCGTAACTCGCAACTCGCAACCCGCAACGCGAAACTCGGACCGACCACTCACCCCCCCGCACCAGGCAGTTCAGGCCGCTGCCGATACCAAAAAAACCGACCAGATCATTTTTCACTAAAAACTCACGTTCGGAAGCAATGGCAGCCGTAATCGGCAGAGATACCGTGCCGATGTTCCCTAAGTACTGGAATGTGGTGAAGTCTTTCTCCGGCGAAATGCCGATAGAGGCCAAAATATTTTTCTGATGGGTGGATCCCACCTGATGGCAGATGACCTTGTCGGGCTTGTCCTGCGACCATGAGAGTTCTGTTTTAAAGGCCTTGTAGGTTTCGATGCCAAGGGTTACGCCGTGCTGCAGCACACCGACGGAATCGGTCTGCATGACATGCAGCCCGCTGGCGGGTATGCCGGTATCCGGTCCCCAGCGGCACAGTTCATGATGGTCGGTTGCACTCCGGATGACGCCGCCCAGAAGGCGGTGTCCCCTGTCGGAGACCGCAGCTGACGTCATAAGTACGGCTACGGCACCCGAACCGCCGGTCAGGGTTGCCAGGGTCAGTTTGAAATGCTCCATGTCTCTGGTTTTAAGCAGGCGTTCAATGGTCGAATCTACAATCTGGCGGGCCGATTCGCACGACACCAGCAGGCCGGCCCGGACCTGACCCAATTCAATGGCGTTAGCCAGCAGGACCATACCATTAATGATTCCCAGGCAGGCATTGGAGACATCAAAAACCTGGGTTGCGGGACCCAGGCCTAAACCGTGGGACACGGCGCAGGCGGTTGCCGGCTCCAGATTGTCCCGGCAGACCCCTCCATAGATCAACATACCGATGTCATCAGGTGCAATACCGGAAGTTTCGAGGGCCTTTTTGCCGGCCTTGACGGCACCTTTACTCATAGTTTGGTCCGGATCCCAAAAGCGGCGTTCCCGGATTCCGGTGATTGCTTCCAGCTGCCCCTTTTGCAAATGAAGAGTTTTGTATAGCGGTTCCAGGCGTTCTTCAATATCGTCGGATGTGACGATATTGGGAGCCAGTTCATAGCCGAAAGCGTCGATGTAAACTTTGGAATATAGCATAGTAAATGTAAATCAACTCTCAGTTTTGTAGTGTTTTAGCCACAAAGGCACTAAGAAATGTAAAAGTCATTTGTCACTTGTCATTGGAGCGCTACGCTTTATGAGCACCGCGTTTGAGG
>JAQYVG010000485.1 GCA_030145595.1 Desulfobacterales bacterium
CCAGACTAAGCTTTGGAATATCCGAGAGGACTTGGCTCAAGGTGCTATTGATTCTACAACCCAATTGAATCGGCAATCAGCCGATAACACTCTTTCAAGGAACTTTTCAACCAATGACAGAATGCTCAGGTACCGACGTATCAACAGTACCTTTTATACTGATACTATGTTCGCTACTAGCAAAGCAAAATCTACACGCGGCAACAAGTGCTGTCAGGTCTTCGTAAGCGATAAAGGATTCGTGGCGGAACCGGTGCCAACTGCAGCATGATTTTTGTGCCGCCGGCCTTTGCAGCCGATGCTATTATGGAAGCCACCGACGCCGGTGTCGCGTTGATTGTCGCCATTACCGAAGGGATTCCGGTGATGGACATGATCAAAGTCAAAAACTACATGCAGGGTAATCCGGCGCGTCTCATCGGGCCCAATTGCCCGGGGATCATCACACCGGGTGAGTGCAAAGTAGGCATTATGCCGGGGCCGATCCACAAACCCGGCGGTCCCATCGGGGTGGTTTCCCGCTCCGGGACGCTGACCTACGAGGTGGTTCACCAGTTGACGGTGCAGGGCATCGGTCAGACCACCTGTATCGGCATCGGCGGCGACCCCGTCAACGGCACCAATTTTATCGACTGCCTGGATGCTTTTGAAAAGGATTCAGAGACCGAAGGGATTGTGATGGTTGGTGAAATCGGTGGTACGGCCGAAGAGGAAGCCGCTGAATTTATCGCCGGGAATGTAAGCAAGCCGGTGGTCGGCTTTATAGCCGGTTTAACCGCACCTCCGGGCCGGCGCATGGGGCATGCCGGTGCAATTATCAGCGGCAAAAGCGGCACGGCCCAGGGAAAGATCGAGGCCATGAAAGCCGGCGGCATTCACGTTTGTGAAAACCTGGGCGTTTTGGGGGAGCTATGCACCGAGGTTTTTAATGCATGAAATGGGTATCGCCATGGAGGTCGTTGAGATTGCCATCGCATCCATCCCCGCCGGCATGGACTCTTGCTGAACCATACGATCAGTGTATTATTACAATAGATGAGGATCCCGGTGTGGGACCTTCTGGTCACCACGTTCCCTGCGTGATCAGCGTCTACATACGTCGTTACTTTCACACTATTTCCAACTTAAAACTTTTACGATTCAACTCCAAAAGGATGCGTTCTCGAAGTCCGGCAGCATTTACAAACGCGTTGTAAGCAT
>JAQYVG010000486.1 GCA_030145595.1 Desulfobacterales bacterium
CACAAGTCTTATCCGATCAAATCACATGGCAAAAAGACGCTTATTTTGCCATATGCGCTCAACGATCTGATTGATAAATTTGATTTGCCCGCAGATGTTTTTGACAGATAATTTATCTAACCAAACATGAAACATAAGGATATAACCCGCCAGATTATCGGGTGTGCTTATCAGGTTTACAAAAAGCTCGGCTTTGGTTTCCTTGAAAGTATTTATAAGAAAGCCATGGTGATAGAATTAAGCAAAATCAATCTTAAAGTCGAGCAGGAAAAACCTCGGATACGCCCTTCTGGGGCAGAAATATGAATAGCCTTACAAACCTGCCAACGTCCCCCATTAAGGGGCGGTTCAAATGCTTTTGTGGCAAAACAACAAAAAACAGTGTCATCTATTTAGAAACTTATAATTTAATGGGCGTCCGGCAAGTCCCAAGTCCTTAGCAGCAAGAGGAGGTAATAATGGCCGAGATAATATTAAAAACAAACGAACCGGATAAAGCAGCAGGAATATTATTTGAAGCGTTGGAAACAGAAGCACGGCGTTTACAATATAGCCTTGATCTTGCCAATAAACGCCTAAATAAATTTGAAAAAAAATACAACATTACTTCGGACAAATTTATTGCTGAATGGAGTGCTGAAGATTTAAAAGGACAAGATATGGAATACGTAGAGTGGGCAGGAGAATATCAACTGGCCTTACGATTAAATGAACGTTTATTTGCTTTAAAAAGTATTGAAAATGTTACTTAACGAATATCTTGCCCTTTTTCGTAAAGCCATAGCAAAGTTTGAGAATTATGGTTATGCAGAATCTGTTGAGATTAGAGAAGAGATTCGCGCCAACAAACAGGCAATTTTAAATGCAAAAGTTGTTCTGATTGACAACTCTGTTTTACATATCAAAGAGTACATTGATGCCAAATACGGTATAACCAGAACGAGTTATGCTTATCAATATCAGGATAGAGACGGTCAATTGATATTCAGATATGATAATGCTGCCCACCGACCAGAATTAGATTTTAAGGAGCACAAACACTCTCGTGATGGTACTATTTTAGAATCTTCATTGCCTGATTTTTCCGATTTATTTGATGAAATTGTGAGAACCCTATAAATTCTGTACCATGCTCTTTGCTCCATGTTCACCCCGCGTGCCTTGTTAAATCCCTTTTGAGCCATTT
>JAQYVG010000487.1 GCA_030145595.1 Desulfobacterales bacterium
GACAAGCAAGGGTTTTCGGTCCCCGCAAAGCGGGACAGGAAGGCGTACGCCTGTACGCCGCAGCCGGAAACCCGCGGCCTCCGGCTCGTAGAGCCTACGCCTCGGAGAGAGAACGCCGAGCAGGGCAAAAAGGGCCATTTATGGATGGACACTAGGTGCGGCCACCGCTCCACCTTAACTTGGCTTTGAGGACATCAAAATAGGTTTGCTTCGTCATGGTGATCATGTTGATGGGATGTGGTGATTTGCTGATAACGATGGTATGGTCTTCATTGATCTCGAAGCCTGCCTGACCGTCAAATGTCAACATGATATCCTTGGACTTTTTAGCAAGCCTGATCTTGATACAAGCCGAATCAGCAATGATCAGGGGGCGATTGGTCAGAGTAAACGGGCATATCGGTGTCAGAACGATTCCCGGAACCTCAGGCTGGACAATGGGACCGCCGGCAGCCAGCGAATAGGCCGTCGAGCCGGTGGGGGTTGCGACAATCAGACCGTCGGCGCTGTAAGTGGTTAAATAGTGGTCGTCGATATATGTGTCGATATGTGCCAGGCGAGCCAGGGCTTGTTTGTTGATGACAATATCGTTGAGGACAGTTTCACTGGCAAATTCCTGATCTTTACTAAAAACTTTGACCAACAGTCGCATTCTGGGTGTAATCGTAAAGCTGTTATTTAAAATATCCTCTGCTGCTGAAAAAAGATCTTCTTCCGCTGTTTCCGCCAAGAAGCCGACTTCCCCGAACTTGACGCCAATGATCGGGATATTCTGATCTCCAATCCAGCGCACCGCACTCAAAAAGGTGCCGTCTCCCCCCAGAACGAAAATGCAGAACAGGTCCGGCGGAGCAGAGGACTTGTCTTTGTCTGAGAATTTGCGGCCATAAGGCAAATTTTCTTGCCTGACTACATCAATAGTTTTTGACTCCAGCCAGTGTTCAAGTTCATCGGCTGTCTTAACAGCCTCAGCATCCGGTTTGACGACAATCCCTATTTTTTTCACGACTAAGTGACTCCTTGCTCATCGAAAGAACATTTAAATTATGAATTAGAAACTGCTTAGTGCTCAAATGTGTTTATGGATAGACACCAGTTATATTTTTTGGTTCTTATCCAATTTAGTTGGAGAAGAGGGGCCAAGGATTCGAGGGGTCAAGGGTTCAAGTGATTGCTTTCAAGC
>JAQYVG010000488.1 GCA_030145595.1 Desulfobacterales bacterium
GACTTTCAGTACTGTCGTCTTCTCGGTTGGTGTTTGCCGAAGGCAGGCGGCTGAGCGTTTCTGCTAATATGTTGTCAACTCCAGGAATATGCTGGATATTGGGCCCAAACTCTTCGAGTATGAGGCGCCATCGCATGACACGTTGAGATTCACTCAGTGTGGCTGCGTAGACCAAATTCTTGTGGTCGGACCATACGTCAATTGGATAGCCGAAAAGAATTCCACGGAATTGTTTAAGGCATTCTACTATAGCGAGAAGTTCCTTCTCGGTTGTAGTGTAGTTGCATTGGGCTTTTGACAGCTTTCTGCTGAAAAAGGCGATTGGCTTATTTCTTTGGCTGATTACAGCTCCCAGCTGGTAATCAGATGCGTCAGTATGTATGGTGAAAGGAATCGTCCAATCAGGGTAGGTTAGAAGTGTTTCAGTCTGAACCATCTTCTTTGTAGCGTGGAAGGCCTCTTCGAGTTCCTTTGTCCACTTTATTTTACTGCCCTTCTTTCCAGAAGATACAGCAGTGAATGGTGCCACATATCTCGGTAGTATTGTACCATGCCGATCAAAGCTTTGACTTCGGTGGTAGTTTTAGGGCGTTCAAGATCCACAATTCCTTGGATCTTCTTGGGGTCAGGCATGACTCCTTCCCTAGTGATGATGTAGCCGAGGTAAGGTATCTCCTTTAAACCGAAGCTGCATTTCTTAGCATTGACCTTGAGGCCTGCATTCCTAAATCTTTGGAAGCATGTGCGTAGTTGTTGGAGATGTTCTTCGAACGTTCCTTTGGTAGTAAGGAGTATATCATCGATATAGGCGTATAGGCCTTCAATGTCTCCGAGGAGTTCATTGACCTTAGCTTGGAATATATCTCCTGAAATGCACAATCCCATCGGGAGTACATTGTATCTGAATTTTCCAAATTCAGTGACGATGGTCGTCAAATCTTTAGATTTTGGTGAGAGCTGAATGGTTTAATATCCCATGTTCAGATCAAGTGCAGTTGCATATTGGAATCCTTCCATTTGCTGCAGTGTTTCGCTAATCCTTGGTATTGGATATGGCTTGCGAACAATTCCTTGATTAATTCGTCTGTAGTCAGTAAGGAACCGAACGGTACCTTCTTTCTTTGGTATGATAAACACCGGCGTGCCGTATTCTGATTGTTGCACGGGTGT
>JAQYVG010000489.1 GCA_030145595.1 Desulfobacterales bacterium
GCTACGCCGCGGCAAGCCGGGATCTTCGCTACGCCTCCGGCTACGACCCGACAAGACGCCCACGCAAGCAGGATAGACTGGATCTTTAGTAATGTCCGCTGATAATTGTCCGTTGTCCGTCGCAAAGGATAAAAAAGGGTGTTAGTTCATTTAGATATGAGCGAATCCTTTGGAAGTCCATGATTTGCCTGAGTGTTTGTAAATACAAATACTACTGACCACGGACAACGGACTACTGACACTGCCGGATTTCTCATTTTTTACTAAAAAGAGTCTCCTTGATCCACTGCAATCCAAACCTTAATAGGGCTTCATCGTCAGTTTTGATCGCTTCCAGAACGCCGGGATCAAGGTCCAGATCATTTAAAATTCCTTTTTCAAAGATATCTGTTCTGAATGTATCCAGATCATAACACGCCATATAAAATGCAAGATTCGAAGTGTTGTCCAACCCTCCCGGCATCAGGCGATTCTTCAGGCTGATGATCTCCAGCATCATATCGTTCATTTGATTATAAATTGCAAGTTCCTGGCTCTTGATCCACTCTCTGACGGTCTGGGTTTGTTCTTGCTCAAAACCTAGGCAATGCGGCTCTTGCAGCAGCAAGTACTGCTCGTTTATCCCGCCGGTTTCTCGTGACCTTGATGCAATGCGCACCAGCGGATAGGTTCGGCATGACGATGGGCGATCTTCGTAAACACCGCACCCTTCTGGAGTAACAAACGGGCATTTTAATTCGTTATCATAATTTGGCTTGAGCGTAATGATCGGCAGTCCGGATTCGGGGCCTGTGTGCTGCACGGTGTAACGCTGCAAAAAAAGGCCGGAGGAAAGGTCCAAGCGGTTTTTGAGGCGCAGGATGTCATAGGGGGTCAGATACTGGTTTAACTCTTTACAGCATTCATTAAAACAAGGCACCCTCTTTGAGCATGAAAACCTGAAGGTGTCGCTTAACGCAAGGGGAGGCATGTTATTGTCCATAATCAGTATCCAGTAATCAGTGACCAGTGACCAGTGACCAGTGACCAGTGACAAGTGACAAGTAACCAGTGACCAGTAATCAGTGATCAGTAAGAAGTAAGAAGTGACCAGTGACCAGTGACCAGTGATCAGTGACCAGTGACCAGTGACCAGTGATCAGTGATCAGTG
>JAQYVG010000048.1 GCA_030145595.1 Desulfobacterales bacterium
AGATTATGGCCGCTGCCCACGCTCAGGATCGCAGCATGCTCTTTGAACATGAAGTATATGCTATCCTGGCGGTGCTGGGTCTCAATACGCCGGTTCACATTCTGATCCGGGATGAAAAAGAGATCACCGCGAGCCTGCTTGCCAGATTTAGCAGTGAAAAAATCGTTATGAAGGTGGTGGCCCGGGAACTCGCGCACAAGCAAAATGTCGGTGGTGTTCAAATAGTCTATAAAGACCTGGAATTTATCAAATACTCTTATAGCCGCATACAGGCCGCTTGCGCGGATCGGAAGCTGGAGGTCGCAGGCATTCTGTTTGTTGAATGCATTGATTATTCTAAAGAGCTTGGCAATGAAAACCTGTTGGGGTTTCGGGAAAGTGAAGCTTTCGGCCCGGTTATCTCATTCAGCAAAGGCGGCAGTGATGCCGAGCATTTTGCCCAATACTATTCACCCCCCAATCTAATACTTGCTCCTATTAGCCGGCAGTGGGCGCAGGCCTTGCTGGAATCGACCCATATTCAAAAAAAATACATTTCGCAGGGAAAAACCGATTATATCACCAAACTTGTTGATGCAGGTGTAAAATTCAGCTCCCTGGCAGTCTCTTTTTCAAATTACTTTTCTGCTGAAACTGAATTTGTCATAACCGAGTTTGAAATCAACCCGTATATCTTCACACCGGACGACACCTTTATCGCTATCGACGGATTTGCGCGGTTCGAAAAACGCCAAGCGCCGCCGGCTGACCTGACAATCGCTCCTATGGGGACCATGGCACCGTTTTTTGAACCTGACGGCATTGCAGTGGTAGGTGTCAGTACTGCCGATAGCAAGAAAACGGGCAACGTTATCATGGGCAACCTGGTCAATTTAGACCGTAAAGACGTTTACGGTGTCAATATCAAAGGCGGTAGCGTTGATATCCTGGGGAAACAATTCCCGGTGTATAAATCCCTGCGGGATATCAAAGGGCAAGTAGATCTGGTGATTATCTCCGTTCCGGCTGCTGATACGCTTGCCGTTGTCAAGGAATGTGTACCCAAAAAGGTGAAGGCGGTTATTATCATCCCGGGCGGTTTCAGCGAAGTCGATAAGAACAGCGCGCTGGAATCAGAAATATCTGCCATTGCCAACGCTGCCGGATTTCGGGTTATGGGACCCAACTGCCTTGGCATCATTTATTCGGGGAGTGATAAAGTCAAAGGCGTTAACACTTTTTTCACTACACAGGAAAAGTTTGCCGCCAAACTGGAAAAAGACAGCAATGTAGCTATGCTCAGCCAAAGCGGCGCCCTGGGAATCGTTGAAATCGAAAACTTGAAAAATGCCATTGCCCCTAAAGTGATCGTCAGTTACGGCAACCAGCTCGATGTCGATCCCTGCGATCTGGTCAATTTTTTCCAAAATGATCCCGCAGTGGATGTCATCGGATGTTACATCGAAGGGTTTAAAAAATATGCCGGCCGCAAATTTTTCAATATCGCGGCTCAGAGTAAAAAGCCGATTGTGATATACAAGGCCGGAAGGACCGAGGCCGGCCGCAAAGCTACTGAATCACACACAGCCAGTATTGCCGGGGAATACCCCGTGGCCAAGGCGGCTATGAAACAGGCCGGCCTGATTGTGGCCGAAGCTATGATCGACCACGGCGATTTTATCAAAACGTTTGCGCTTTTAAACGGTTTTCAGGTAAACGGCAATCGAGTGGCTGTTATTGCCAATGCCGGTTATGAAAAGACATACGCCGCCGACAACCTTGGCGACCTGCAAGTAGCTGCACTTGATGCCGAGACCACCCGGGCTCTTGATAAAATACTGCCGTCCATGGCTGTCGCTGATCCTTTGTTGGACTTAACTCCCATGGCTGATGACGAAACTTTTGCAAAATGTATGGAAATCATGCTGCGGTCCGGGTCCGTGGATGCCCTGTTTGTCTCCATAGTTCCTCACAGCGCCCTTATCCATACGACCGACGCGGAAATCGATCAAAAAAAAGATAACATTGCAGCCCGCATCGTTCAAATTGTTCACAAATATAAAAAACCGGTGACAGTATCCATCAATGTGGTTTCAGATGTCGACGCGATATACAACAAACTGGGCAGAACCCTTGACTCCGGTGGCGTCCCCACCTTTCTTACCGCCAAGCGGGCCATGCTCTGTCTGAATGCGTTTATCCGTTATTGGCTATTGCGAAAATCCGACATGTATGGTGGTGAATGGCTCAAGTGACCAGTTGCGTGTTCCGTGTTTCGGGTTGCGGGTAAAAATTGAGCAATCTTTGACTCGAAACTCGCAACCCGTAACTCGCAACAGGTTTTTAGTCTTTCGTAATTTCAATTGATTATAGAAGTACCAAGTAGAGCGATTGTAGGAAATTTGATTTTTACTTGACAATAATGCCACGTTGTGGCACACACAAAAAATAAATTTTAACGCTTTACTGCATGTAAAAAAGTAGATATATAAAACCTGTGCGTTGCTCAAGTAACGTAGCAACAAAACAGGTTTTTTTTGAGGTGCCTATGGCTTATCGTATGGTTTGTTTAATGAAGCAGGTTCCGGATACACGCAATATCACCGCTGACGTATTGCGCGAAGACGGCACCGTCAATCGCCAGGCTCTGCCGGCCGTCGTTAACCCGGACGATCTATTTGCCCTGGAAATGGCTCTGGATGTCAAGGATAAATACGGAGGTGAGATTACGGTCATGTCCATGGGGCCTCCGGCGGCGATCGAAGTGCTCAGGGATGCCATGAGCAGAGGCGCTGATCACGCCATCCTTTTGACAGACAAGAAGTTTGCCGGTGCTGATACACTGGCCACATCGCATGTATTGGAAAGCGCCATAAGAAAAAATGGTCCCTTTAACCTTATATTCTGCGGCAGACAGGCTATTGATGGTGATACGGCCCAGGTCGGCCCCCAAGTTGCCGAAAAACTCGATATACCCCAGGTAACGTTTGCTGAAGCCATCGAATTTTTGGACCAAGACGATATTGTCATCCGGCGGGCCATTGAGGGTGGATTCGAACGCATTCGCGGCAGAATTCCGCTGCTTGTCACCGTAACTAATGCCGCCGCAAATCCACGGCCGCCTTCGATAAAACGCAAAATGTTCTGGAAAAAAGCCCAGACGCGCTCCAGTGTGCAGAGCGAAGAAGAAGGGGAGATGTTAGAACGAGGGCTTTTAATCCCTGTTTGGGGTCTAGCGGAAGTTGGCTGTGCTGCTGAAATATGCGGTTTTCAAGGATCCGAAACCTGGATAAAGAATGTAGAAAATGTAAAATTAACCGCTCATGAGCCCAAGTCTTTCGATACTTCCGAAACGGGCATTAAAGAGCTTATCAATGAACTGATAAACGAGCATATTATTTGAATTATGGAAAACGGAGTTTGGGTATTTATAGAAAGCGATTCGGGAACTATTGCAGATGTGAGCCTGGAACTGCTTTGGAAAGGTAGAGAACTGGCCGACCAGCTGCGCTGTGAATTGGGCTGTTTTATTATTGGACATCAAGTTTCAGATGCGGCTTCTGATTTGATAGCCTACGGTGCCGATATGGTTTGCGTAGCCGATCATGCACAGCTGGTCCATTATCTGACCTTGCCATACACCCGCATAGCAGTGGAGCTTATCAAGGAATATCGGCCCAGCATTGTGCTGATTGGTGCCACCAGCACAGGCAGGGACCTGGCACCCAGAATTGCTTCCCACATGCGCACAGGTCTGACGGCGGATTGTACCGATTTGCAGATTGGAGAGTATAAGTTCGGCAAAAGGATCTGGAAGGAACTTCTTTGGCAGATTCGTCCGGCGTTTGGCGGCAATGTGATCGCGACGATTGTGACGCCTGAAACAAAACCACAAATGGCAACTGTACGAGAAGGTGTCTTCAGGCAGCCTGATGCGGATCCTGCCAGAGAAGGAACGGTTGTTGACCTGAAGCCGACCCTGACCGAGCAAGACCTGATTTTCAAAATCGTCGAACGCGTTAAGGCCGAAAAAAAGGTCAATCTAAAGTCTGCCAGAATTATTGTCGCCGGCGGCATGGGGGTGGGATCAAAAGACAATTTTGAGCTTGTTCGTGAACTTGCCGGAGTATTGGGAGGAGAAGTGGGGGCCACGCGAGCGGCCGTGGATGCCGGGTTTGTCGACCATGAGCGCCAGATAGGACAGACGGGTGTTACCGTCCGTCCAAATCTATATGTAGCCTGCGGGATATCGGGAGCCATCCAGCACCGGGCAGGCATGCAGGAGTCGAGTAGAATAATAGCCATAAACACGGATTCCGATGCACCCATATTTTCCGTTGCCCATTACGGCATAACAGGGGACCTTAATGAGGTTATCCCCAGGATGATCAAAGCATATAAGGAAAAGGATTAGAAGTGGCGAATTACTTCACTGACAACGAGGATATTAAGTTTCACCTTAATGACGAACGCTTTAAAACCATCTTAGAGCTAAGGGAAAAAGGCTATACCGACAACAAAGCGTACCCGTTTGCACCGGATGATTTTGAAGATGCACTGGACAACTGTCATCAGGCTTTGTCGCTGATCGGTGAGCTGTCTGCCGAGATTCTGGCACCGGCCGCCACCGATACTGATCGTAAAGGGTGCCGCCTCGAAAACAATGTGGTGAGCTATGCCAAGGGTACCCAGGAAATGATAGATCGTCTTAAACAGGCCGAGTTGTTCGGTTTTACCCTGCCGCGCAAATATGGGGGGCTGAACTTTCCGATGACCGTTTACATGATGGCTGTCGAGATCGTATCACGGGCTGATGCCAGTTTTATGACTCTATTCGGTTTACAAGAAATCTCCGAGACGATTCACCTATATGCAAGTTCCGAACTGAAAGACAAATACCTTCCCAAGATGGCCTCCGGTGAGTACTCCGGTGCCATGGTGCTGACGGAACCGGAGGCCGGATCTGACCTGCAGGCCATCGGTCTGCGGGCGACATACGACGAGAAAGAAGAATGCTGGTTCTTAAACGGCGTCAAACATTTCATTTCAAACGGGTGCGGCGATGTTCTGCTGGTACTTGCCCGCTCCGAGCAGAATGTACAAGGGGCCCGCGGATTAAGCCTTTTTCTATATGAAAAAGACGAGAATCTACTGGTTCGCCGTCTTGAAGACAAACTCGGCATCCACGGTTCCCCTACGTGCGAGCTTCAATTTAAGAACTGCCGGGCAACACTTGTCGGGAAGCGTAAACGGGGACTTTCGCGCTATGTCATGTCGCTGATGAACGGGGCCCGGCTGGTGGTTGGTGCCCAAAGCATAGGTATTGCCCAGGAAGCCTATAATCAGTCCTTGCAATATGCCCGACAGCGCAAACAGTTTGGCAAAAGTATTATCGAATTTCCCCCTGTTTTAGAAATGTTAACCAATATGCGCGTCCAGATCGAAGCGGCTCGCAGCCTCATGTATGAAGCCTCGCTGATGGTCGATGTCCACCACGTCTATAATCGTTACGGAACAAAAGATAAAGAAAGCGCCGCCAAAATTAAGGAATTAAATCGTTTCGCCGGTCTGCTCACTCCCATGGTCAAATATTATGCCTCTGAAATGTGTAATAAAATAACCTATGACGCCATTCAAATCTTTGGCGGGGCTGGATTCATGCGGGACTATGAGGTTGAACGCCTTTATCGAGACGCGCGCATAACTACCATATACGAGGGTACCTCACAACTTCAAGTTGTCGCCGCCGTCGGAGGCCTTACTTCGGGTCTATTTTTCAAATTGTTGGAAATAAAGATTAGTCAAAGCTTCCCGGAAGCTTTCAAACCCCTGGTCGAGAAAATAAGAGAATGTGAAAAATTATTACAACAGGCGGTGAGTAGCGTCAAAGCCAAGAATGACCATCTGTATTTAGAATATCATGCCAGGGGATTGGTTGACATGGCCACTGAAACCCTAATAGCGGTTTTACTGCTGCAGAACTCCATAAAATCCGATCACAAATTTGATATTGCCAAAAAATTTATTGCAGACACTTGTGTCAGAGTCAAAATGCTGGCCGACAAGACAATTAACGGCGATGATTTGGCAATTTATGAGTGCCGGCGGATAATTGATTCCCCAATATAAAATCGCTAAAACGATTTTATATGAAGCGGCTCTGCCGCGCTGAAGCCCTTCTTCCCCGAGGTTATTGAGAAGTTACAGTTTTAAGTTTTAAGTATTTGTAACTAATCGCAAAACATTAGCCTAAAACCTAACACTTAAAACCTAAAACGTGATGATCCCTTAAAAAGTCACGAATTAAACTATAGATGGCTAAGTAAAAAGGTTCATATACCCCCGCCAAACCCCGGCGGGATAAAAATACTACAACCCGCCTGAGGCGGACAAGCGCAGTAGATGGGACTTTTTACGACGCCATCAATATCCATAATGGCAGCAACAGATATCACTCAAATAAAAATCGGTACGCAGAAGGTCGGCATAGTCGGTTTACAAAGCGCGGTTGAAGAGCTGGCCCCGGACTTTGCGCACGAGTCTGACGACAAGGTTGCTACCGAGCTTTTACAGCGGCTTTCCAGACAAAATTATATTCCCGCTAAAGTGCGCGAGAGCTATGGCCGTGCCTTTGTCAGAGAGTTTAGAAAATTCCTTGGTCAGCCATATCAAAAAGATTCTCCGCAGATACTTGAGATTAAAGTGCTGGGACCGGGCTGTGCCCAGTGTGACCGTCTAGAAAAGGATGTTATGGATGTTCTGAGCGAGATGAACCAAGCGGCCGATTTGGAACACGTCAGGGATATCAAAGAAATTGCAAAGTACGGTGTGCTGGGTATGCCGGCCCTGATCATCAACGGCCGCATCATGGGCTGGGGCAACCCGCCTTCTAAAACTAAGATCAAAGAATGGCTGGAGGACTCCAAGAAGTAGAGACCTCTGGAACATATTGACTTATAGATTTATAAACGAATAGAGGAGGACGAATGGCGGGTAATACTGCGTTTGACAACGAGAAATATCTACAGGAGCAAAAAGCCGAAATTCTTGAACGGATGAAAAAGTTTGACAATAAGCTCTATCTTGAATTCGGCGGTAAGCTTTTATTCGACTACCATGCTTCCCGGGTCTTGCCGGGTTACGATCCCAATATAAAAATGAGGCTCCTGCAGACCTTAAAAGAAAAAGCCGATATTTTACTCTGTATTTATGCCGGCGATATTGAAAGAAAAAAGATTAGGGCCGATTTCGGCATTACCTATGATTCCGATGCCCTCAAACTCATCGACGATATAAGGGGATGGGGGATCGATGTACTGGGAGTGGTGATTACCCGCTTTGAGGCTCAGCCGTCGGCCATCCAGTTTAAAAACAAATTAGAACGCAGAGGAATAAAGGTCTATACTCATCAATATACCAAAGGATATCCAACGGATATCGACCTGATCGTCAGCGATGAGGGTTATGGGGCCAATGAATATATTGAAACGGAAAAACCCCTGGTAATCGTTACCGGTCCCGGCCCGGGGAGCGGGAAATTGGCAACGTCCCTTTCCCAGGTGTACCATGACTATAAAAGGGGCATCAATGCAGGATATGCTAAATTCGAGACCTTTCCCATTTGGAATTTACCCCTCAAACATCCTGTTAATGTAGCCTATGAAGCCGCAACCGCGGATCTTAGGGATTTTAATATGATAGATCCTTTTCACCTGGAGGCCCATAACCAGAAAACGATCAACTACAACCGTGACGTGGAGGTATTCCCTGTTCTTAAAAGAATATTGAAAAAGATCATGGGCGGGGAATCATTTTATAAATCACCTACGGACATGGGAGTTAATAGAGCCGGCTTTGCAATAACCGACGATGAAATGGCGCAGGAGTCAGCCAAGCAGGAGTTGATCAGGCGGTATTTTCGATATCGATGTGAATATGCAATGGGCTTAACGGATAAGGGCACGGTACAAAGAGCAGAACTGCTTATTAAAGATTTCAATCTTGATCTGCAATACCGCAGTGTGGTTGAGCCCGCGAGCAGGGCGGCCATAGCAGCACAAGAGAATGATAAAGGGAGTGAAGGTGTTTATTGTGGAGCGGCCATTGCCCTCAAGGACGGCACCATAGTGACAGGCAACAACTCGCCTCAGCTTCACGCGGCTTCAAGTCTTGTTTTACATGCAATTAAGTATTTGGCGGAAATCCCGGAAAAGATTAAATTACTCTCTCCCAATATTGTCGAAGCGGTTAGAACTCTTAAAACCGAGGTGCTGAATGAAAAGACCCTAAGCTTGGACCTGGTGGAAACCCTTATTGCCCTCAGTATCAGCACAACGGCCAATCCTGCCGCCCAGTTAGCCATGGAAAAATTAGAGGAACTTCAGGGGTGCGAAGTTCACATGACCCACATTCCCACACCGGGCGACGAGGCCGGCCTGAGGCGCCTGGGGGTGAACCTTACGACCGACCCTAATTTTTCTACCAAAGATCTTTTTATTTCCTAACAGAGATTTTTAGAAAAAAGGATGGGTGATGCTAAACAAAATTTACAACGCAGATTTCTTTTAAAGAACAGTTTATGCAGGTTTTACTTAAAGTCGGGTAACCTGCTCTTAAGAGACCAGCTTTCATTCTCGGCGTCATATTCCCACAGCTGATCATAAGTAAGGGTTTTTTCGATCATATTATCTGTCTTGTAATAATTAATCTCAACGACCTGGTGGACTTTTAATTTGTTATCCATTGGAATGATTTGCTTTACCTCATAAGAAGTCACCCTTACATTTTTAAGTTTTTTGAAATCAGGCGGGTTGCTTTCAGTTAGTGCGTCCTTTCTCAATTGGTTTGCGGCTTCGAAATCCGACCAGCGCATAGAATCCTTGAATGACCACGCCACCTCGTCAAACATATTCATTTGCTTCATATTCGAGAAACTTGAGCATCCAACGACCAGCATAATTAGCAGAAAAAGTGTGAGCAGTAATTTGTTCATATCTGACCTCTTAGCTTATTGTTACCTAAGTTGCAACTTAACCGAAACCACATCGTTATGTCAAACTTTAGGAATTAAGGGGAAAATATCGACAGAAACCGGCCTGATATATCCTTCTTAAAATTTGAATTCATCCCGCGCTTCAAGTGCGGGATGAATTCAAATAAAAAAAAGATAAGAACCTCTTTAAGACGAAAGTGTGGTAACATTTCGTCAATCGTTTGACAACACCGCAAAGCAAGTTATGATCATAACAAATGAACACACGCGGTTATATAAAGGACTACGGTCATTTATTTAAGCTAAATAACGAGGTCTGAACTTATGAAGACACCAAAAATTCCGGAAGAAGATATACTGTTCGAGAGGATTTATGAATATCGCAGCAGCGTTCAGCATCTTGAAAGAGAGTACCTTGACCTTCGGGTTTGCTTGCGAGACGCCGAAGCTGAGCTGCGGTCGGACTCACAGAACCAAGAGTTGGTGTCACGGGTAGACTATTTGAAAAGCAGGTTGAAAGAACTGGAAAACAGATATCCCTGGATTTCCACGGGCAGACCATCGGAGATTCCGTTCTGGATTAATTCAACGGCATGACCTTGAAACCTGAAAAGATGAGCCTTGACCATTCACCGCCGCTGAGAATTGCCTGGTTTGTCTGGAGCCTGGGCGCTCTTTTTTACCTGATGGGTTTTTTTCAGCGCGTGGCACCAGCCGTAATGACGGAAGAGCTGATGAGGGAGTTCAACATCAGTGCAACCGCACTGGGCAACCTTTCAGCCTTTTATTTTTATAGTTACGTTGCCATGCAAATTCCCACGGGGATTTTAGCTGACACCTGGGGGCCGCGCCGGTTGCTCACTGTGGGAGCGCTGGTTGCCGGAATCGGTACACTGCTGTTTGCCCTGGCTCCTCAGATCATCTGGGCCAATATGGGCCGGTTTTTAATCGGCGGCTCTGTTGCGGTTGCCTTCGTCGGGTTGCTAAAGGTGTCGAACAATTGGTTTCCGCCACGCTACTACGCTATGGTATCAGGGGTGGCACTGCTTTTTGGAGTTGTCGGCGCTGTTTTTGCAGGAACCCCTCTGCGGCTGCTGATGAATCATTATACCTGGCGCAGCGTAATTCTGCTTTCGGCCTTATTAACTTTTGTTATCTGTGCCGGCATTTGGTTCTTTGTTAGGGATTATCCCCACGAAAAGGGCTATGCGGATCTGGGCAACCCAGTAACAATGGCTGATCAAAATACGCGCCAAAGAATAATGCAGGGAGTCATTGAGGTATTTAACTATCCGAATACATGGCTTCTGTGTGTAATACCAGGTGGACTTGTCGGCTGTGTGCTTACATTTTCAGGTCTCTGGGGAGTTCCTTTCCTCACAACCCATCACGGATTGTCGCCGCCCCTGGCAGCGGCCATGACATCCACTCTGCTGGTGGCGTGGGCGGTCGGCGGACCTCTTTTCGGTTGGTTTTCAGATCGCTGGGGTTATCGCAAACCGCTTTATCTAGTCGGAAGCGCCGTATCTGTTGCCGGATGGAGTGCGCTTGTCTTTATTACGCACATCTCAGTTTATGCACTGGTTGGCGTGCTTTTATTGACCGGTTTTAGCTCCGGCTGTATCATCATCAGCTTTGCGTTCGCTAAAGAATCGGTTCCCGCGTATTTATCGGGAACGGTTTCCGGTGTCGTCAACATGGGAGTCATGATGGGGCCTATGTTGCTACAACCTGCGGTAGGCTGGATTCTGGATCTAAAATGGCAAGGAGAAGTTGCAAATGGTATCAGACTTTACACTCTGGATGCCTACCAGACCGGCTTTTCCCTAATGATTGCCTGGGCCGTGTTATCATTCTTATTGCTTTTTTTTACTCGCGAAACCCATTGTCGGCAGACAATCTAACCCTAATTGAGCCTAACGCCGGGATTGGACAAAAGGGTGCGTTTTCAAAGGTCTCGGTTAATCCCGGGTTAACTGGCGATACTTGATCCTGTGAGGGCGGTCGGCCGCATCGCCCAGCCGCTTTTTGCGGTCAGCCTCATACTCTGAATAATTTCCCTGGAACCATACTGTACGGCTGTCTCCTTCAAACGCCAGGATATGCGTGGCGATACGGTCGAGGAACCAGCGGTCGTGGCTGATCACCACCGCGCATCCGGCGAAATTTTCCAAAGCCTCCTCCAGGGCTCTCAGGGTGTTTACGTCGAGGTCGTTGGTCGGTTCGTCCAGCAGAATGACATTGGCACCTTGCTTGAGCATGCAGGCCAGGTGAACGCGGTTGCGTTCGCCGCCAGAGAGCATGTTGACTTTTTTTTGCTGACCGGCACCGGTAAAATTGAAGCGGGCAACGTACGCACGGGATTTGACCGATACGCCGCCAAGTTGGATCACATCTTCATTGTTTGAAATCACTTCCCAAATCGTTTTTTGCGGATCAAGACTTTCCCGGCTCTGATCCACGTAGGCCAGGCGGACGGTTTGGCCGATACGGATACTGCCCGTATCCGGTGTCTCCTGGTCGGTTATCATTTTAAACAGTGTCGATTTTCCGGCGCCGTTGGGGCCCACCACGCCGACAATGCCGCCCGGCGGCAGAAAAAATGACATGTTCTCGACCAGCAGCCGGTCGCCGTAACCCTTGGATACATTTTCAGCTTCAACCACCAGCTTGCCCAGACGCGGCCCCGGCGGCATATAGATTTCAAGCTCTTGTGCCATTTTTGTGCTTTCCCGGGAAAGCAGTTTGTCGTACGCGCTAATGCGGGCTTTGGATTTAGTCTGCCGGGCCTTGGGGGACATTTTGATCCATTCCAGCTCCCGCTGAAGCGTCTTTTGGCGATGGCTTTCAGCCTTTTCTTCGTGTCTGAGGCGCTCCTGTTTTTGTTCGAGCCAGGAAGAGTAATTGCCCTTCCAGGGAATGCCATGGCCCCGATCGAGTTCCAGAATCCAGCCGGCGACGTTATCGAGAAAATAGCGATCATGGGTAACCGCGATAACGGTCCCCTGGTACTGGTGAAGATGATGTTCCAGCCAGGCCACGGTTTCGGCATCCAGGTGGTTGGTGGGCTCGTCCAAAAGCAGAATATCCGGCTTTTGCAGCAAAAGCCGGCAAAGGGCCACCCGGCGTTTTTCACCGCCGGAAAGAATCTTCACAGGCATCTCACCTTCCGGGCAGCGCAGGGCATCCATGGCCATCTCCAGTCGGGAGTCCAGGTCCCACGCATCGGCAGCATCCAATTTATCCTGAACTTTTCCCTGGCGCTCGATCAGCCGGTCCATCTGTTCGTCGGACATGGGTTCGGCGAACTTTTCGTTGATCTGGTTGAATTCATCCATAATGTCAATTGTGGCCTGCACCGCTTCTTCAACGGTTTCCCTGACCGTTTTGGAGTCGTCCAGAACAGGTTCTTGCTCCAGATAACCTACGGTGTATCCAGGGGTTAGAGTTAAGCGGCCGTTAAATTCCGTGTCCACACCCGCCATGATGCGTAAAAGAGAGCTTTTGCCCGAGCCGTTCAGCCCCAGAACGCCAATTTTGGCGCCGTAAAAATACGACAGCGATATGTCCTTAATGACCGGTTTTTTATCGTAATACTTGTTCACCTGGTTCATCGAGCAAATGATTTTGTCTGGCTGATTACTCATTAAAGATTCTCCCCCGCAGGCTGCTTATTAAGTGCTCTGATTCATAAATACGGTGACGTATTTTTTTATATTGTTTCACCGCCCGCTGCGCTTAAGACGCAAAGGCCGCAGAGTTAAATATTATTTCTTTTGCCGTTGAGAGGACGGCAAAAGAAAATAGCTCAAGCTTTATAAAAGTAATATTGTATTGAAATACAAGTAGTTCTTTCTTTATCCCACAAGGATGCATGTTTTTGTTATTCCGCCCTCTCAGCGGAAAGCAAAAAAGAAATAAAGTCTCTGCGAACTCTGCGGCTCTGCGGTGATTATAAATTGCCCAATTATAATACGATACCGTATTTACGAATACATGTACTAAGGTAATTGCGCTTTAATCTCTTTGTATTCTTTTACGATTTTTTCCATTATCTGTTGAATTGATAAAACCTTATCTATAAGGCCGACTCCATGGCCTGCTGAGTAGACCGTCTGATAAGACACCTTCGAATCCACACCGCCCAACAGAGAACGGGCGGCGCGACTGAGGGCAATATAGCGTTTAATTCTTTTGCTTTTTGCGAGTATTTCCTCAATCAACCCTTTCTTCAGACCGATAGCTTCCAGTTCCTTGGTTCGAATAAAATTACCGGGAAATCCGTCCACTTTGTCTGTATTGACGATATCTTCACTCGCTGCGCGCAAAATGGCATCTTTATAGTTTTCAGAAACTTCCGCTTCCAGCGAAGCAATAAAGCGTGTTCCTATATAGACGGCAGAAGCTCCCAGCGCAAATGCAGCTGCCATTCCGGCACCGTCTACAATGCTTCCGGCGGCAATGACCGGTAATTTAATCATGCGCACCAGGTTGGGGATAAGAGCAAACGGTGAAATATCTCCGGCATGACCACCGGCACCAAATCCTACGGCAATTAGCCCGTCAGCACCCAGATCAGCGACCTTTTTGGCATGCTCAAACCCCACCACATCGCAATAAACTTTGGTTCCCATTTGATGCGCCAGCCGAATCACCTCCTTTGGATTTCCTAAAGAAGTGATGATTAAAGGAGCCCGTTCATCGAGCGCATGCTCGATCTGCTTATACTGATATTTGTTGGTCTTTTGAACGATAATGTTGATCCCAAAAGGTTTTGCCGTCAGAGTCTTTATCTCTTTAATGGTTTGACAATACCTTTCAATGGGACGGAAATTCAGGGCTGGAAAGGTTCCCACACCTCCGGCCTCACTGGCGCCAACCACCATTTTAACCGAACTCACAAGAAACATGGGGGCACAAATGATAGGATATTTTACATCAAATTGCCTGGTGAAATCTGTTTTTAAGGAATCCATTGATACCGACCTTCTTTTATTTTGTCCTGAAAAACCTGCTCTCTGGGCCAAGCCTGTCCCGCATTGCGGGAGTCAGAGTTCTCCGGCTCGGCCTTGGAGTTTTGTGTCTAAAATCACAAATTCCAAGCACCCCGCCAAAAAGACGGCGGGCAGGCAAATCTCAAGGAAATTCCAAAGTTTGTTATTTTGAATTTTGGTTACCTGTCGAGAGCCTCTAGGTCGAACGATTGTGATTTATTTGTAATTTGATGCTTGTTATTTGGAATTTACTCCGTTTGATATAGTTGCACCCCTATGGGATGAAATCAAAGCCTGGTCCTATGAGCCAGGATTCTTTACTTCTTCTTGAGAGACAACACTAAAGTGAACCTGGCTACCGGTTCTTCTCCCAACTTGTCGGGAACCTTAGCGGTAACGTGAACCAAAGTTTCTACTCTGTCGGGTGAATCGATGGCGGCAGCAACTAAATGGGCAATTTCGCGGCCTTGTTCACAGGTAAAATATACATCGCCCTCGGCACGCTTGAGAAACTCTGCGTCCATGCTTTTAAAAACCAAAGATATATTCTGAGAGTTTTTTTGTATCAGCCTCATGGCAATCAGCCCTGCGGCACAATCAGCTCCCATCGCCAGGGCGCCAAAATACATGGAACGCAGATGATTTCTGGTTCTCCGGCGCAGAGGAATCCTCACTACCACCCTTTTGTCTGACAGTTCAACGACGGAAGGTTTTACAAAAAACAACAATGGAATTTTAAAAAATCCGAAATAACGCAGCAGCAAAGTCGCCTGCATATTTTCCGGGATAATTTTCAACAGACGCTTCAAATCACAAATTCCTTTTTTCCGCTTCCCATCTCTGAGCCCGGTTTTCTCACGAGCCTGAGCGACTCAGGAACAAGGCATTTCAGGCCGGGCATCGACTGAGCTCAGCCGAAGTCAAGGCGTAGTATTTTACTTCGAGGGCTGAATAACGCAGTTCCTGTGTTGCTCAGGCTTGCCTTTGGTGAAGAATTTATTTTTTATTGGTACGATATTTATTAAAACAGAGTCTCTTTGATCAAGGGAACCCGAGTTTAATATAATCTCTTGATTTTAGGCAATTTCTTTTTTGTTTTCAAAACCAAAATAAATTCTTCATGAGAAATGCGGGTTAAACCCGACAGATTCCTCAACCTTCATCGCGTATTCATTGCAATCTGTGCCTGCCCCGTGCAATTTTTACCCCGTTAAACCTTTTTGTTCTCCTGTTTATCTGGGGCACGTCAGTGACAGCGTAGCGTATTGCACTGGGGTAATCTGTTTACCCTGTGAAATGCGCAGCCTATTTCTCCGGGGCGAAATCTGTGGATTAAAGCGCTTGAATATTCAGCACAAGATGTGTATAGTCTTCTGGGATTTAATTCCCTTTTTATGCAGGTTTAGGGTTAACAACAGACAACGAACAATTGATAACGGGCCATTTACGATTACCATGCATACAACACAATC
>JAQYVG010000490.1 GCA_030145595.1 Desulfobacterales bacterium
CAATCCTGTTAGTTTTTGAGTGAAAGAAGGTACCGGCTGTAAAATAATTTTATTTTCTTTCCTGTGCAGCAGGATTTTCGAACCTTTTTTTATATTCATTTCTTTCCGTAGGCTGGCAGGCAGAACAATGTAGCCTCTATTTGAAACTGTCACATTAATTGGTTTCATGTGCAAACTCCTTTTTGTGTGTCATTTTGTATTTTATCAGCATTTGAATGTATGTCAAGGGAATAAGATTTCTCGATTTTATTCCTGTCTGCGTGCGGACACACAGGCAGGCTGGGCGCAGGTAACGGAAGATCGGAGGTCAGAGGGCGGGGGTCGCCCTAGTTAAATACGCTGTGCTGTCACTGACGTGCCCCAGTTAAACAAAAAAAACAGAGGGGGTTGAACGGGGTAAAAATTTCACGGGGTAAAGAGGACTGAGGTCAAATGACGGAAGTCGATCCGCATATTACGCAGAGTAAATTTCTCACGCCCCGGTTAAATAGGTGCAAAAGCAATTTAACTGGGTAAACAAAGGCGCTAAGACGCTAAGGTAAAAATTAATTTAAAGAAAATTATGACTGAGAATGAAATTGCGAAGATACTTGTGGATGCGGCATATAGAAATCAGAATAGGGGAAAGAGAAAATAGAATAGAGTATAGAGGAAAGAGCTATTGGGTATGGACCAATCACGCATTTTACGGATATTGAAGCATGGAAGCTGGCTCGAAAACTGAGGGTGGCTGTATATTGACTTTTCTGACAAATGGTATATGCTGGTATATACCATTTGTCGCAAGAAGGGGGTAGGCCATGGAATCAATAGCAAAAATATTTCAAAACGGTCGATCGCAAGCGGTTCGGTTACCAAAAGCGTTTCGTTTTAAAGGAAATGAAGTGAAAATCAGCAAAAAGGGTGACAAGGTAATTCTTGAACCACTTGAAAGAAGCAGGTGGCCGGAGGGATTCTGGGATGCTTTCCCAGTGGATCTGGATTTCAAAACACCTGAAGCGTTGCCATCAAAAAACTTTAGTTTGGATTAACCGAGGGACCCCAGTTAAATACGCTACGCCTTTGTTAAATGCACCCCAGTTGAATCCCTTCGGGTGCTCCTGCGGAGCAATTCCACGGGATAAACTTCGCTGTCACTGACGTGCCCA
>JAQYVG010000491.1 GCA_030145595.1 Desulfobacterales bacterium
GAGCTGCACACAAAATCAGAATTCTGCGGTCTCTGCCATAATGTTACCCACGCAGCCAACAAGCTGCCCTTTGAGCAGACCTATGACGAATGGAAAAACAGCCCGTACAACACCGGTAACCCGGCGACCACGGTCAACTGCCAGGACTGTCACATGCGGCAAAGACCCGGGGTCCCTGCAACCGGAAAAACCATACGTCCCGACAACCCGGGAAAAGCTGCTGATACAGGACCTGACCGCAAACATATCTGGACCCACTATTTTGTCGGTGCCAATACCCTGGTCACAAAGCTTTTAAAGAGCGATTTACATGCCCAAATGGCCATAGAGCGACTCCAAAATGCTGCGGATTTAGAGCTTATCAAGAGTGGTTCATACAGAAAAAACCAACTTTCCCAAATCTCTGTAAAGGTGATTAATTCAGGAGCCGGGCATTATCTTCCCACCGGGATTACAGAAGTAAGGCAGATGTGGCTTGATGTAAAAATTTCCGATCACAGGGGAAAAACAATTTTCAGATCCGGCAGCCTCGACAAAAACGGCGATATAGATAAAAATGCGGTTTTGTATTACACGCAGTTAGGTAACGCCAAAGGAGAGCCGATTTTAAATGTTGCCCTGGCCGACAGGATACTTTATGACCACAGGGTACCGCCGAAAGGCTATCTGATTGAAAAATATGCTTTTCAAATACCCACAGACGCAGTTTTTCCATTAACGGTTAAAGCAACCCTTAAATACCGCAGCGCTTCCCAGTCGCTTGCCAATAAAATATTAGGGGATGCTGCGCCTAAAATTCCGGTAGTGGACATGGTCAGCCTGGTTGATAAATTAGCGCGTTAACATTTTACAACATTAGTTCCTTAGTACACGTATTCTTAAATACGGTATCGTATTATAATTGGATAATTTATTATCACCGCTGAGACGCAAAGGTCGCAGAGTATTTGTTTCTTTTTTGCTTTCCGCTGAGAGGGCGGAAAGCAAAAACATGCATCCCTGTGGGATAAAGAAATAACCACGTGTATTTCAATACAATATTACTTTTATAAAGCTTGAGCTATTTTCTTTTGCCGTCCCCTCAACGGCAAAAGAAATAATATTTCACTCTGCGGCCTTTGCGTCTCAAGCG
>JAQYVG010000492.1 GCA_030145595.1 Desulfobacterales bacterium
ATTGAAAGCAAACACTTGAACCCTTGACCCCTTGAATCCTTGGACCCTCTTCTCCAACTAAATTGGAGAAGAACCATTTAAGTTAACTCCAAGGGATGCCCAAATGAACAATCAAAAACTTGCGGAACAAGTAAAAAAGAAAAACATAATCGATATGGCAGTTGGCTTTACAGCAATGATGCGTTTTTGCCAAGAAGGCTCAGGAGACTCCATCAAAAAAAAGCTGGAAGATTCATTTGAAGGTCTTGAGCAGATCAATACTGATCAGGACTTTGATGAGATGCACAGAGATTTTTGCCAATGGTTTATTGAAAATATCAGGTTGGCGAAGAGTGGTGAGCCACCATCATACGGTCATGCTGCAAAGATTCTGGACATTGCTCTCAAGGTCTACATTTATTACTGCAAAATGCCAACCTCAGCAAAAGCTGAGACCCTAGTGCCCTTGCTAAATGGGGCAATTGATACTCCAATACTTCGCCATCTATTTAAGAAACTGAAAGATACTTACAAGGAGCCTTTTTCCCCGAGTCTATGGACAATAAAGATGATAAATAAAGAAGTCTATGATTCATTGCAAAAAGTAATTCGTTCGGATATCAAAGATTCCTTCAAAAGCAGCATACTGCCTGTTCAATATGACGACATTATGTGGAGACGCTTAAATCGATAACCAATAAGGACAACTAATTGCCCTGAACTCAACTTTTCAGACACTTAGCGTGGCCCGACCCCAAATCTGGCATCTTTCTCAAACGCGATTTAATCTTTTGTTATTCTTGCTAATAGTTCTCCTCTTGCAATAACACCTCCTACCCATAGGCTTAATATATGTCCTTTAGTGGGAGTACGGATTTTTTTTTCAGAGAAATCAGGAAAACTGATTAAATTTCCCAGGTAATCTGTTTTTTTTCCAAGCTGTTGGAGATTAGGAATAAATAATCCGCTATTCTCTGCTTTAACTATTCTCATTTTATCATCATCTATAGGTATTGATTTGAATTTATGAGGTTTTGAAAGATTTCCTGTATGCCTTAGAAAGCTTTCTATTATTTTTAACCCTTTGTTTATATAATTATGAGTTATTCTTTTTCCTTCACCTAATTCGACAGTTATTGCTTTTATGTTT
>JAQYVG010000493.1 GCA_030145595.1 Desulfobacterales bacterium
CACTCGCCGCATGGCCTGCGCCCACCTTGAAGGGATCGGCACACTCCCAAAATGCGGTCTTCTCGGGGCTATGTGTCAGATTCAGAGCTTCACTCTTCACCTCGTCGCACTCGTGTACTACCTTTCCGGTTTATGCCTTCAAGGCTCACACTACTGAGCGGTTGACTAAACCTTACTCAGGGGGGCTTATGTACCTTTGGCAATTCCCTCCCTCAACAGACAACCATTGCCAGGTTACCCAAGGTTTGACCCCATTCACATGTACCCTACTTTCCTTAATGTCCAATTGCCTCTAATTCCTCCCAACGTTGATACAGCTGCTCAACTCTCTTTTGGGCCTCTTGATGCTCAGCATATATTTCCGCCAACCGATCGGCATCACGCACGATTTCCGGATCATGAAGCTGTCGTTGGAAGTTGTCCGCAATACCTTCTGCCTTTTCTATCTGTCTTTCAATCCGGTTTAGCTCCTTACGCTCTTCGTAGGCCAGTTTCCGGGGTTTCTTATTCGGGGGACTTTGTAAGGTTTCATTGGATTGGGGTGTGGCGGACAGCCTGTCTTTCCTGTATTGAAGCCATTGGTCATAATCTGAAAAATATTCCGCACCGCCATCCCCATCGAGGCAAAGCAGCAGATCACAAAGACGCTCCATGAGGAACCGATCATGCGTAATGAGGACGATGGCACCGGGAAATTCCTCCAGACTCTCTTCGAGCACCTCAAGCGTGGGGATGTCCAAATCGTTGGTGGGCTCGTCTAATAGGAGGATATCCGCCGGTTGCAACATAAAGTTCGCGATAAGAACGCGGGCCTTTTCTCCACCGGAGAGTCTGGAAATCGGCATGCCCAGCTGCTCTTTTTGAAAGAGGAATCGCTTGGCCCAAGCAATCACATGGAAAGGCCGCCCTTGATATATGACCGTGTCCCCTTCTGGAGACAGGGCTTGCCGCAAGGTCTGTCTCCCGTCCGATAGCTCCCTCTTTTGATCAAACGTCACGATCTTTAAACCCTCCGCCACTTTTACAGAACCGGCTTCGGGAAGAAGCTTGCCATTAAGAATATGGATGAGGGTACTTTTCCCCGTTCCGTTTCGCCCCATGACCCCGATGCACTTGCCGGGT
>JAQYVG010000494.1 GCA_030145595.1 Desulfobacterales bacterium
GTTCTCCTTCAGAAGGGTCGCGGTTTCCTTTGATCTCATTATTGTTCTCCTTTATGAACCCCTTTCCCGGGCTATCTTGATCCGCGAATATAAGATATTAAAAACATTATTGAAAACCTATCAAAAAAAAATGTGCCCATCAAGGGAAATAAAATGATTGAAAGAACACAAAATCTCACGCTTTCCCAGGGAAGTAAGGGCACGATTACGCCTATGTTACGAGGCTGCATGAGCCGTGGTGTCAAAAGGGGTTATGAATTGATAATCTGTATGTCTAGAGGAATTGATATAAATCTCATCTCATGGGGGCATGAAAATAAAATCGTGTTACGATTTTATAAAACGCGGCTATGCCGCTCAGATGGTGAAAGGTTTATCTGTCGGTGGGTCGAAGGCTCAGTCGATTCGTAGCGGGGAATTAAAATGAAAATATTAGCAACTACAAATAAAAAACCCCGCTGTCTACCGCCTACGGGCGGGGAACTTGTCTTTATTCGTAGATTTTTACCAGCCTTTTCTCTTGCCGGCTGGCCTATTCTTCATCTTTTTCAGATAGAAAGATCCAGAACCCGACAAATCCAAGTAAGGCCGGCCCCATCAGCAGGTAGGTGATAGTTTTGGTGTGCAGAAAAAAATCTTGAAGTGTATAAATTATTCCGTCCATGTTGTTTACCTAAATTATAATAGCGTTGAAAATCTCTTTAATCCATTAAGCCTTATGCCTTTAGCCGGCAGCGCCAGGAGCACTGCGTTTGAGGAGCGCTTCGCTTGAGGCAAAAGGCAAGAAAAATCATCTTTTTCTTTGTCCATAATCTTTACTTTCTTGCCTCAAGGCCGCCAAGCCGCTCCTCAAGGCCGCTAGGCCGCTCCTTCACCTTGCCTTTAGGCAGCTCCGCCCCCTGGGTTACATCCCATTTGGCAAGTTAACATATTGTTTTGTTGAGTTATTCATACAACATTGTCTTTGCAGAATGGATCTTTAATTGATGCCGACTGCCAAAACAAATAAAAGATAAGCTCATTAATTTTTGGAAAAGATTTCCTTGAACTTTAACTTCCACTTGAATTGTGCAAAAAGAGTGCCAGCTTATTTGGAATTAATTATTATCTATTAT
>JAQYVG010000495.1 GCA_030145595.1 Desulfobacterales bacterium
GCATTCCCCATCTGTGCCGTGTCCCCTATATTGAAAGTATCGGTGCCTGCCGTCTCTGCATCGTAGAGCATGTTGTGAATGGTTGGCCAAAAGTCACCACATCCTGCACATTGCTTGTGCAAGAAGGTATGGTAATTTTGAGCAATACGGAGAACCTGTATTTTCCACATCTGTTGATGCTCTTTTTCATTTGACACTCAATCGGTGTCATAAGAAACTAATTTGTTATAACCTTTTTCAGGTCAATGCCGTACTTTTTTAAACGGTTCCAGACGGTAACACGATTTATTCCCAGAATCCGGGCTGCTTGGGATTGGTTGCCCTTACTCTGGCGCAAGGCTTCAATAAGTGCATTTTTTTCAGCCAGATCCTTGTGATTATACAAAATGGAATTTACTCCTTTCGCGCCTGCATTCTCGGCAATCTGCAACGGCAAATGGTCCGTACCGATTAAACCCTGTTCCGCAATAACAAAAGCATACTCAAGGGCGCTCTTTAATTCTCTGATATTTCCGGGCCATTGATATGCCATGAACTGCTCCATAGCTTCCGCAGTCAATCCTGTGATATTTTTCCCGGTTCTGGTCTGTAGACGACGAATAAACGCGTTGACCATAAGGGGAATATCTTCCTTACGACTCCGCAGCGGTGGAATATAAATCGGAATTACATTGATTCGAAAAAACAGGTCTTCTCGAAACTCTTTGCGGGCAATCAATTCTTCAAGGTTTTGATTGGTTGCGGTAATGATGCGGACGTCCACAGAAATTGACTGGTGTTCTCCGACACGTTCAAACTGCTTGGTCTCCAGAACGCGGAGGAGTTTTACCTGTACCGGCAATGGTACATCTCCAATTTCATCCAGAAAGATATCTCCGCCGTGGGCAGCTTCAAACCGGCCCAGGCGATGCCGAATCGCTCCGGTAAAAGCACCCTTAATATGACCGAACAGCTCACTTTCGAGCAGGGTGCCGGGGATGTTGGCACAGTTTACTTTAATGAAAGGCTTGCTGCGTCGGGGACTGTTGAAGTGAATGTTGCCGGATAAAAAACTTTTCCC
>JAQYVG010000496.1 GCA_030145595.1 Desulfobacterales bacterium
TTTGCGCCTTTGCGAGAGAATTTTAAAAGCATGTCTAATATATAGTAGTGTCAATAGATTATACACATGAATAACTTTGCCCTGCAATCAGTCTGTTTAAAAAGACAACCGCAGTACAGCGCAAAAACCTTTGGCGTTAAAACCGGCTGAAAAATTAACCTTATGGTTTTTTCTTAAATCTTGAATAAACTGACCGGTTTTGGTTCGATTGTATTTATGGGCGCTGGAGACGGCACCGTAGATATTTCCGGTGTAAAAGCCTAATTCAACTAAAGCGATAATGCCGCCAAGGGCATTGTTGTCATTATCGAAAGCTTCATAAGCGGCATATATCAGGGCGCCGTTGAGCAAAAAGGCTATCAGGGCGTCCTGGTATCTTTCAGTGTATAGAAATCCCGCCCCTGGAATGACGGATAAGAACCCTGCCCGTGTTGGATTCTTTTGTGGAATTATTTTTTCCTTTTCCAGATCAACTGCAAGTCTTTTAAGCCTGTAGGTATCTTTGTTCGGCGCACTTATTTTTGAAAAATATTTTTTTGCTTTTCCCCAAGATGCCATTTCAATATAAAGCCAGCCTATCCTGTAATAGGCTTCATCTTGTATGTTTTCATCACCGCTTATGGTAATCAGATTGTGAAGGTTAATAATGGCGTCATCAAAAGCATTCAACTTTGCGTAGCTTTCACTGATCATCAGATATGATTTTATACTAAGATCGGTCCGGTCGTATTTTTCGATCAAGGCCTTGAAAGCATTAACCGCCTGCCGGAAACGCTTGCTTTTGAAATGCGCCATACCGATTCTGAACATGGCCGGTTCTATTCTGTCGTCCTTAGGAAAGAAATAGATAAACCGTTCGTATTCGCTGATGGCTTTTGCATATTCCTGGTTTGAGAAAAGGTATTCGGCAAACTCAAACTGTTTGTTTGCATCTATGATCAGAAAGGGTTTAACGTCCGCTTGGGAATCGGAGCCGGCGTAAGATTGAGAACAGGGGAAAAAAAGAAAAAATACCAAAAAGAATGTAACGAAATGGTCGGCAAAGAATATATTACG
>JAQYVG010000497.1 GCA_030145595.1 Desulfobacterales bacterium
CCCTTGATTTCCAAACTTGAAGAAATTATAGAGGTGTGAACCGGAATACTAAGTCAGAAATTGCTTTACATGCCCCATCAGATATCAGTTATGGGCTCTAAGCTATGACCTTAGCACTATGAGCTATATACTATCAGCTATGTTTACCCCGCGTGTCGAAGCGAAGCGAAGATCCCGATATCGGGACCGAATCGAAGCGTAGATTTATCCTCTGGAGGATCCCGCAGCTCGGTGCCCCGCCTGCCCCGCTGTGCCCCGTGAAATTCATGTCAATGAAGAGCGAAGCTCATTTCACTGGGGTAGCTCCGGGAATAGTACTAGGGTTAAATCAGTAACTATTCCACTGGGGCGCTTTGCCCCCTGCTTTTTTGCTATGAGCTATCAGCTATTTTTACCCCGTGAAATTTACATCTGTAACAGCGAAGCGCATTTCACTGGGGTGCTGCCCGCACCAGCGCAGTCTTAGTGGAGCTTTTTGATGTCTATTCTGGTAAATGACACGTAGTGTTAACCAAGCAAAACAGAACATGAGTCAAGAGCAGACTTGACCTCTTTGCTACAATTGTTTTGTACAAAAGAGGAGGTGACAAAAATATGGAAAGAGTCGGTATTAGTACACTGAGAGAAAATCTGCCCATATTTCTGAAAAAGGTTCAGAAAGGGGAGGTTATTACAATTACTTCACGTGGTCATGATATGGCAAGACTTGTCCCTGTGGAAGATAAGAGTGTGAAGTCGAGGAAAATATTAAGAGAACTGGGCAAAAATGCATTGATTGGTGATATCATATCCCCAATTGATGAAGAGTGGGAAGCCATGAAATGATTGTCGTAGATACTCACATAATCCTTTGATTTAAACACTTCGTTATTCACTATTTGACCCCATTGTTTTCGTGTCATCATTCGCTATTTAGGTTTAACGGCAGAAGAGTTCACCAAACTTTTATAATGCTTTGGCAGTTCTTGTTCTATTCCATTACAACGCAATCAGCAATCAACAATCGAAACATCCAGCATCCTATATAAAGTTATGCACGC
>JAQYVG010000498.1 GCA_030145595.1 Desulfobacterales bacterium
GTTGAAACCACAATCTCCGCTTTAGCATATAGCGCTGCCAACATTTTCAAAGTCGTCTCACCGGCAAGATTAACAGCCCGGCCTTTCATGGCAGAGGTGATACTCTCAATCACAAGGCGATCTTTATAGCTACCTGTAAAAACAATCCCAGCGTCATATTGCTCAAGCAACCGGTCAGCCAACTGCGCGAACTTTTGATGCGGCCAGAGCTTTGTTCCCCATTTGGCCACCGGGTTTATTGCCACCAGTTTTCCGTCATTCTGCAGTCGATTTCGTGATAAGAGATCGTCTACCTTGGCGCGATCATTATCTGATACCGGTAGTTTATAGTCAATTGCATCGGTAGCAATACCCAAGGCATTTAAAAGCATCAAACCTCTCATCAGGGCGTGATGCTCCATATCCACAGCCGGAACACGCTCGTTCAAGAAAAGATAGCTGTACTCCATGTGTTCCAGGCCTTTGTCAAATCCGACCTTACGCTTCCCTCTGGCCAGTGCGATCAGAATACCGCTTTTAAGCAATGCCTGAAAATCGAAAATCAGATCGTAGTGTGTATCCCTCAACTCTTTCACGAAACAATACGCTTCCCGGACGGCCTTGAAACGTGATGAAGTTCGCAGATTTTTTAACCAGCGCTTGCGTTTTGAAACCAGGACACGATCCAGGGCTTCATGGCCTTCGAGCAGACCTGAGGCCGCCTCTTCTACCAGCCATGTTATGCGGGCATCCGGATAATGCCTCCGGATGGCGTTCAAGGCCGGCAGGGTATGAATTACATCACCGATGGCACTCAATTTTACTATTAATATATTCACAATTTTCGGCCTGCGCTATTAGATTTAACAGTGTAATTTCAACTACTTTTTACCGCCCGCTTCGGGCTTCGCTCTGCGAGCTACGACCCGACAAGTCGCTCAAGGCGCAAAGTTCGCAAAGAAATAAATATTATTATTCTCGCAGCATTTCCTTTACAACATCAAAAACCATATCAACATCAATCTGATCCATGCATTTCAGGT
>JAQYVG010000499.1 GCA_030145595.1 Desulfobacterales bacterium
GGTGACATTTTATTTTGTTCCTGTTAAAAAGGTTTTAGTTCAAACAATCTATTACTGTAGACAAATCAATAAAGCAATACAATTTTTTTAAGTTTTTTTAATATTTATATCCTGGCGGCCTTTCAAGTAAACCACCAAAGAAATCATGATCAAACTAACCATGTTTCCAAATCATTTGACGGCGGACAAACCTATGCCGTCAAGGATCTTTCTTTCCAGGTCCGTAAAGGCGAGTCTGGTCCTTTGCGCAAGAATTCTCTACTCAAACCCGCACCAGGTTATAATATTTTCCATGGGCTCCCGGGTGCTGACCACTCTATTTGCCGGGAAATCCCAGTTGGGATAACCGATGGCAATGGAAATCATAATCCGTTTGGATTCGGGTATTCCGGCAAATTCGTGCAGCACTTGGGGATATGCGATACCCTGATTGGCGATACAGGTGCCAAGACCATAATGGAGTGCGGCCAGGCAGATGTTCTGTGTCACGGCACCGATGTCGAACAGCGGTCTGGGGTAGGACAGCGATCTGTCCACATAGACAACAATGGCCGCCGGTGCATTAAAGTAACGGAACCCCCGCTTCATCCACCGGTCCCTTTTCTCTTTATCTTCCCTGGGGATATCCATGAGCTTAAAGATCTGTTTGGCGATTTCAATCTGACGTCTTCTGTATACGCTGTCCGGTGGCAACCCCTTGATTTGAAGGTCGGGATGAGAGGGGGCTCCAGAATTCAAATTTTCAACATTCGCCTGTATGACAGAATTCAGAACATCCCCGGCGATAATGGTAAATTCCCATGGCTGGCTATTTTCGGCTGAAGGGGCACGGGTAGCTGTATCTAAAATTTCTTTTAGAATCTGTTTTGGGACAGGGTCTGCTTTAAAGTCTCTAATGCTTTTTCGCATGATTATGGCGTCTATAATATCCACCATTCCGCTCCTTTTTTATTCGGGTTCCCGCCCGCCGAAGCTTGCGGTCCGCCATTGGAAGCCCGCAATTGGCTTCTGTCTTTTCC
>JAQYVG010000049.1 GCA_030145595.1 Desulfobacterales bacterium
ATTTTCGTCGAGTATGTGGGGAATAGTGAGTGGAACAACTTTTTAAGAGGCAATAAAATGTTTTTTAAAATAATCTATCACTCTAATATTACGCTAAATTTAAAACTATCAATCATAAATTAGTTCCCTGTCGGGTAGACGGAATAACCATGCAGTGGAAAGTGAAAGGTGAAAAGTAAAAAGTGATCAGTGAAAGGTGAGCAGTAATCAGTAACCTGTACTCGTAATCCTCAAGGCTCTTGGGGCGCTCCTCAATCCCGATGAATCGGGACCTAAGCTTTTCTCCGATCAGCGCCGCAGGCAGTAAGCAGTAATCAGTGTCGTGTATTCAGCATCTCATGAGCATGATCGAGAGTTGCCTGGGTGATTTTTTCACCACCCAGCATCCTGGCAATCTCTTTGATACGATCTTTAGCGCTCAGGCGCTTGATGCTGGTTGTAGTTCTGCCGCGAAAAACGTGTTTTGCTATCCTGAAATGGTGGTCACCGAATTTTGCAATTTGAGGCAGATGGGTGATGCATATTATCTGGTGATGGCGGGCAAGGGTCGCCAGTTTTTTGCCGACAACCGCCGCCACAGCTCCTCCGATCCCGGCGTCGACCTCGTCAAACACTATGGTTTCCAACGCTTCCGTCTCGGCTAATATGGCTTTTAGCGCCAGCACCACTCTCGAGAGCTCACCTCCGGAGACAACACTGGAAAGCGGCTTGAGCGGTTCACCTACATTGGGGGCAATTAGAAAAATTGCACGGTCGCTGCCGGTTTCATGGAGGGCATTTTCACCGGATGTCAGGTGCGGTTCTGCATTGTCGCCGGCCGGCAGGGCTTGCAATGATACCTCAAATTTTGTTTGTGACATCTCGAGGGTGGTTAGCTCTTGCATTACTTTGCGGGCCAGAATTTTTGCGGTGTCTTTCCTTTGCCTGGAAAGCTTATCAGACAACTTGACCAGCTTGGCATGCAGTTGGGCAAGTTTTTCTTGGGTTTCAACAATTTTAAAAGAGATATTTTCTGCGGCTGCAAGCTCATGCTCGATGGCGTCGAGCTTGGCCAGCACCGCCTCAAGGGTCCCACCGTATTTACGTTTAAGCCGGTTCAAGGTGTCAAGGCGTGCTTCGACCTCCTCTAAGCGTTTTTCGTCGGGCTGTATGTTTTTCAAGTAGATTCTAAGTTCTTCGGCGACATCTTCCATTTGAAATGTGGTTGTCGCCAGGCTTTCCGCCTTGGATGACAACAACGGGTCAATTTGGCAGGCTCGGTCGAGGTTCTTTTTAACCTCCACAAGGCGCTCTATGATAGCACCTTCTGAGGTGTAGAGTTCTTCAAGGCTGTTATGGACGTCCAGATAAAGCTCCTCTGCGTTTTTCAGCAGCACTCTTTCCTGTTCAAAAGCAACATCCTCACCAAGGCTGACGGAAGCCGCCGTGATCTCTTTTTGCTGAAATTCCACAAGCTGAAGGTGGTCCGCCTGTCGCTGGCCGGCACTTTCAAGTTCCTTGAGGTTCTGGATCAAAGGCAGGATTTGATGATAGCATTTATGTACTTTGTGGCGCAAAGGCATCAGGCCGCCCAGCTGGTCGAGTATCGTCAACTGCCGCTCTTCTTTTAAGAGTCCCTGATGAGCATGCTGGCCCGATATGCTGGCCAGGTTTTCGCTGATTGTATTGAGCAGCGCGATTGTGCCAAGACGTCCATTGATGTAAATTTTGTGCCTGTCGCTGCGGGAGATGATTCTGTTGATCAACAGGCCCTCATCAGTATCAAAACCATGCTCTTGCATGATGCCGGCCACACGGCTTTGCGGTTTGATCTGGAAAATGGCTTCCAGTTCGGCGGTTTTACTGCCGGTTCGAATCAGACCGGCGGTCGCCCGGCTCCCCAACAGAAGATTGACGGCATTGATGATAATCTGATTTGCCGGCACCGGTTTCTCCGCTTAATATTGTCAGTCCGTCTGAAAAAGAAATTTTTAGATCGTCGATGATGGCAAAGTTTTTGATGGCAAGTTCGCGCAGCATAAGCGGGTTAGAATGTCTTTTTGGCGGCGGCGATACTGTCGACTTCTCCCATTACAATGAGGGTCATGCCGGGGGTTAAAATCTGTGTTGCCGTTGGATTGAATTCGATTTCCTGGGCCGGAAGCTTTGAGCCTAATACCAGCAAATTGAATTTGTCTTTTAATCCGGACTCCTTGATATTTTTTCCCGCAACATTTGAATTGGAAGCAATAACAATCTGGTGGATCCTTAATTGTCCCTGGCCGCTGCGCAGCATGCTGTCAAGGAAATCGACAACAGTGGGCCGGATCATTTCGGATGCCATGCGCAGGCCGCCGATAAAGTTCGGCGACACCACATTGTTGGCGCCGGCTGTTTTGAGTTTAAATGCCAGTTTATAATCGACGGCTTTACTGATAATCCGCAACTTCGCGTTGAGCATTCTGGCGGTCATAGTGGCATAGAGGGTGTCCTTGTCGGACGGCAGGCTGATAATGATTCCGGCAGCATTTGTAATCCCGGCGGTTAAAAGATTTTTATCATCAGTAGCATCTCCATGCACATAGAGCAGGTCTTCGTTCAAAGCCCGGTGGCGTTCTATAATACTCTCGTCTAGTTCAATCAAGACCACAGACTCCTTGTTTTTGGTCAGCTCTTCCAGGACATGGCCTCCGCTTGAGCCGCCGCCGCAAACAATATAATGATTATTCAGCTTTTTTATCTTTTTTTCCATCTTTTTTATCCTCCATATTCCGGAGAGCTCTCCTTCAATAATTGATGCTGTCAGGGTACTGATGCCGTATAAAATTACCCCCATACCGAAAGTTATCAGGAACATGGTAAAGAGCTGTGCAGGGATGTTACCGGTGACATCAAGAACTTCACCATAGCCGACACTTGTGATAGAAATTACCGTCATATACAGACAATCCATAAATTTCGGTTGGCCGCCGAATATAATATAGTAACCGATGCTGCCGACAATGACCACGAAGAAAATAGCAACCAGCACAAGATATAATCTATTTTTAAGCCCCATTTTTACTTTCTAATCTGATGTTTTTGCGGCATCAAAGCCCAGTTCAAAGGCCTCTAAATTCGATGCGGCAAAAGCTTGTTTGGATATGGTCGTAATGGCCGTTTTCACGTTGTCGACTGTAAGCGGAATTGTTCCGGTTTGAATCAATGCTCCCAGAAGAACCATGTTTACGGCCAAAACATTGCCGGTTTGCGCGGCAAGCGCTGCGGCATCAAAGGCAATCAGTTTGGCGGTCTTGGCCCGGATTATAGCCTTTAACTTTTTCAGTTCGGGATACGGGCAGGTTCCGGTGATTGCAGTGGAAGGCGATAGGGGCGCGAGGCTTGTAATAACAATCGTATCGGCATTGCATTTATTCAAGGCCCGGAGGGTTTCCAGCGGCTCAAAGCCGACAACCACGTCGGCCTCGCCATCTGCGATAATGTTGCTTTGCGCATCTCCGAATACAATAGCGGATTCCACAACCCCACCCCGCTGGGCCATGCCGTGGATTTCGCTCATGCCGACAGGAACGCCTGACTGGAGTGCGGCCTCACCAATAACCTTGGAAGCCAGCAGATTGCCCTGCCCACCCACTGCCACGATGATTAATCTGGTTGTTTTCATCTAATTACCGTCTATTCTTCGTTGCAAATTATCAAGTTTGATGTCTCGTAGAAGTCAGGAAATCAACCTTTTTACGAGAGTGTTTAGTTTTTTGTATTTAGTGTTTGGTGATCTGACAAGATGTATCTATGCATATACTTCAAATAAAACCCTATACACCGAACACCTTATGAATTCGATCTGTTACTAATTCATAAGACTTTTTCCTTTAAAGGCACTATAGCCTTTTCCGGACATATCTGGGCGCAGACCGTACATCCCACACACAGAGTGGGGTCGATTTTAACCCTTTTATTCTGAATGAAAAAGGCCGGGCATGCAAGCTCATTGATGCAATCTTTATGGTTTTTACATTTTTCACTAACAAAAAAGGGCTTTCCGCGCAGCTTTTTAAGGCTTTTGGCATACAGCGTACAAGGCTCTTGAGATATTATAACCGAAACACCTTTATAGTTTAAGGCTTCTTTAACTGCGGCGATACTCTTTTTAAGCCGGTACGGTTTTATGGCTGCCACCTGGGAGACACCTGCAGCCCTTACAATGGCCTCGATCGATACATGCCCGTATCCCTCTAAGTTCAGCGCTGTCATATCTGTACCGGGATGCGGCTGATGCCCGGTCATGGCCGTGGTGCCGTTGTCAAGGATAACCATGGTAAAATTATGGTTGTTAAAAACAGCGTTGATCAAAGGGGGTATCCCGGAGTGAAAAAAGGTTGAATCACCGATAAAGGCAATCACTTTTTTATCCGTTACTTTTGAAAAACCGCACGAAGTGCCGACTGAAGCTCCCATACATATCAGAAAATCTCCCATGGACAGCGGCGGTAGAAATCCGAGCGTATAGCACCCGATGTCGGTGGGGCAAATCGTTTCCATGCCCTCTGCGGCTTTCTTCACCACATAGAAAGTGGCCCTGTGGGAACAGCCTGCACAGAGGGTAGGCGGACGCTGTGGAATTTCGGGAAGATCGGAAAGATCGGGAACAGCCGGCGATTTATGTGCCACATCAAAATATGTGGCCAGACATTGCCGCACAATGGCAGGATTATATTCATAGAGGCGGGAGAAAAGCTCCTCGCTTTTACCTTTTATGGGCAGGGTCAGTCTTTCTTCCTGGGCGAATGCCTTGAGCGCTTCTTCCATATAAGGCTCCCCCTCCTCGACCACCAGGACCTTTTCACACTCTTTTAAAAAATTCTTTAACAATGCTTTGGGCAGCGGGTGGGAGAAACCGATGCGAAGTATTTTGGTTTTGCCGCCCATGTTCAAATCTGTAACGGCATCTACAACATATTTGTAACTGACGCTGTTGCATACGATTCCCCAGCGGCCGTTTCCTGTGCTAATATTATAAGCGCTGGTTTCGGAAAGCTCTTCAGCTTCTTTGAGTCTGTTCAACAGCCTGGCATGCAAGTTTCTGGCAACTGCGGGTATCGGCACATAGTTGAAAGGGTCTTTTGTAAAATCACCATGGGTTTGGGGAGCTTGGATTTCACCCGGAATAACGGTTTCAGTAGAGTGGTTGATGCGCGTTGTGGTTCTAAAGATGACCGGTTCCTGCAGTTTTTCAGAAATATCAAAGGCATAGGCCACCATATCTTTGGCTTCCTGGGCTGAAGAGGGTTCCAGCAGGGGCAGGCCGGCAAGCTTGGCATAGTAACGGTTATCCTGCTCGTTCTGGCTGGAAAACATGAAAGGGTCGTCGGCGGTGACAATAACCAGTCCGCCTTTTACACCCACATATGCTAAGGTTAAAAGAGCGTCGGCCGCCACATTAAGGCCCACGTGTTTCATTACGCATATACTGCGAACTCCGCAAGTGGCACTGGCGGCCGCAACTTCGAGGGCTACCTTTTCATTGGTGCTGTATTCAAAATAAAGGTCGGTTTCTAAAGCTATCTGAAAAAAGTTCATTGAGATTTCAGAAGAAGGTGTGCCCGGATAGGTTGTTGCAACCCCGACACCTGCCTCAATAGCTCCCCGGGCAATGGCTTCATTGCCAAGGAGCAGCATTTTTTGACCGGGACGAGCTTTTAAAAGCCTGTGCATGGCATCTCCCTTAATTGATTTGGTCCTGAAAAACCTGGTTTTCTTGGTCCAGGCTAGCGCTATCTAACTCTGCCTGGGAGTTTAGTGTCTAAAATCACAAATTCCAAGCACCAAAAAACAAACAAGCTCCAAACTACAAGCACCCCACCAAAAAGACGGCGGGCAGGCAAATCTCAATGAAATTCCAATCTACAAGCACCCCACCAAAAAGACGGCGGGCAGGCAAATCTCAAGGAAATTCCAAAGTTTGTTATTTTGAATTTCGGTTACCTGTCGAGAGCCTCTAGGTCGAACGATTGTGATTTATTTGTAATTTGATGCTTGTTATTTGGAATTTCCACTTCCTAAAAACTATTTTCGGTCATTGTTATTTTTTTGATTTTTGATATTTGGAATTTAATTTACTCCATTTGACCTTAGGTGCACCCCCATGGGGTGAAATCAAAGCCGGTTCCTCTGAGCTCGGTCGCTTTATTAGGTATTATGAGGGACTAATACACCAGCACAGTTTGCAGTGTAAAGCATTTTTTGAAAAATGCCGGGCAATTGAACCGCATAAGTGCCTAAAAATAACTTTCCGCCGGTAGCGATAGGGCCAATGGCTTCAAAAAACTTTACAAAGTGCTTGTCATGGATTATACAAAAAGGTTATTTTTTGTTAAATATGATGTTTTGTAAAAAGCAAAAATTTTCCTTTTTACGAACGTTTTAAGTTTTAATGATCTCGTAAAAAATCACAAATTCAACTACAACGTGATGAGTCTGACTTTTTACAAATTAATCCAATATCGGACTTTATAAATTTGTAATGCAATAAGAGGATGTCATGGGGAACTCAATCACTCTGGTCGTTGCCACGCGAAATCGAGGAAAAACCGCAGAAATAAGGGGACTTTTAGAAGGCTTCAATGTTATGATCAAGAATCTTGATGATTTTGGCCCCATCCCCGAGGTGGAAGAAGACGGTGATACGTTTGATGATAATGCCTATAAAAAAGCAAGTTTTGCTGCCAGGGTCCTGGGACTGCCGGCGCTGGCGGATGACTCCGGACTTTTGGTCCATGCGCTCGACGGCGCACCCGGTGTGCATTCGTCACGGTATGCCGGCAAGAATGCCGGCGATGAAGAGAAATGTTTAAAGCTGCTGCAGGCGATGCAGGGCAAAACTGACCGCAAAGCCGCGTTTGAATGTGCCATATCAATTGCCGTTCCGGCAGGTCCCGCCCTGACATATGAAGCTCGCTGTGAAGGCCTGATAGCTGACAAGCTTGCGGGCTCCAACGGGTTCGGGTACGACCCTGTATTCTACTATCCGCCGCTCAAGAAAACCTTTGCAGAGCTGACCATGGAGGAAAAGAGTCGTGTCAGCCACAGAGGAAAAGCACTAACGGAACTTAAAGCTGAGTTTGACAAAGTTTTGATCTGGCTGCAACAGCATTCACCCTCTCAGACAAAGTTGAAATGCGAGGATATGAAAAATGATCAAGAATCTGATTAAAAAAAACAGAAGCTACCGCCGATTTCATCAGAACCACCGGGTGGATGTGGAAACCTTGCGGGAGCTGGTAGATCTTGCCAGGCTGTCTGGGTCTGCTGCCAACCTGCAGCCGTTGCGCTATATTCTGGCCTGCGATCCACAAATCAACGAGCAGATATTTGCTTGCCTTGGTTGGGCGGCATATCTTAAAAACTGGCCGGGTCCCAAAGAGGGTGAACAACCGCCGGCCTATATCATTATTTTAAGTGACATTGCCAAAGCCAATGACTATGTTGGATACGATTGCGGAATTGCCGGCCAGAGCATTCTTTTGGGTGCCGTGGAAAAAGGTCTTGCCGGCTGCATGCTCGGATCAATCAACCGCAAAAAACTGAAGGATATACTAAACATAGAAACTGAGTTTAAAATATTGCTTGTCATTGCACTGGGAGAACCAAAAGAGGAAGTGGTGATAGAAACCGTTGGCCATGATAACAATATCCGCTACTGGCGGGATGACAAAGAGATTCATCACGTACCCAAAAGAAAATTGTCTGATGTTATAGTGGCTTCATTTTAATCGTAAGCCGAAAAGAAATGTGAAGAAAAATGGCCACTAAGTCACAAAGGCACAAAGAAAATATTATATTATTTCTTTCTTAGTGTCTTAGTGCCTTTGTGGCGAAAATAGAAAGGGAAAAGTATATGTTACAAAGAAAAAAAGGAATAGATATCGTCGTTGAAATAGGGGGCATCAAAACCCATGAAGCGGCCCTGGAGCTTTTTGAAAAGAAATTGGACAAGGAACACCTATCCAGAATAAAAAAGATGGAACATCCGGAAATCCTGATCAAAATCGCCAATGCCATCGCCATGTGCGCCCCGGATTCAGTCTTTATCAATACCGGGTCTGAGGAAGATAAACAATACATCCGGGAATTGGCATTAAAAACTAAAGCAGAAGCGGTACTCCCCATGCAAGGGCACACAATCCATTACGATCTAAAAGAAGAACAGGGACGCATCATTGATCGTACATTTTATATAGCCAATGCAGACGAAGAGATTAGCTCCCTTGCCAATAAAATAGATCGAGCCGCAGGCCTTGAAGACGTGCGGAACAAGATGTCAGGCGTTATGAACGGCAAAACCATGATGATCGGTTTTTATATGCGCGGTCCCGTTGGATCTTTTGTGTCAAACCCGGCTCTGGAGATTTCCAGTTCGGCCTATGTTTTGCACAGCGCGGAAATACTGTACAGAAATGCATTCCAAGCTTTTGACAAAGAGGTGGAACGTTTAGGTTATTTTTTTACCAATATACACAGTGAAGGCTTAAATCGTCCCGAAGACCTGCCTAAAGCGCGTGTATATATGGATCGAAGTTATCAAACAACCTACAGTGTCAATTGCACATATGCCGGTAATACCCTGCTTTTGAAAAAGGGTAATCACCGGTTTTGCGTTGACAAGGCCGTATATGAAAACAGGGGCAATGAATTGTCGGAGCACATGTTTATTACCGGTATCGATGGCCCGGGAGGCCGCATAACATGGAGCACCGGTGCGGCGCCCAGTGGGTGCGGCAAAACAACCACCGCCATGGCCGGCAATCATTTTGTCGGTGATGACCTTGCCCAAATGTGGATAGATGCAAACGGCACCATTCGGTCGATTAACCCGGAGTGCGGTATTTTCGGCATAGTTGAGGATGTCAACTGGGAAGGTGACCCGTATCTTATGGAACTTTTAAGGAAGCCCGGAACTGAAGTGATATGGTCTAATGTGCTAATCGATGCAGACGGTGTTCCCCACTGGACGGGAAGTGGTGAAACACCAGCGCGTAAAGGTATAAACTTTCAAGGCCCTTGGGAAGAGGGTATGACCGATGAGCATGGAAATAAGGTGCCGATATCCCACCCCAATGCCAGGTGCACCTTAACTTCATCGGTTCTGCCGAATTATTCGTCAAAATCAGAGGATCCGAACGGTGTTTCAACCAGAGTGATTACCTACAGCGGCAGAGACAGCGATACCATGCCTCCGGTCTGGGCGGCCAAAAGTTCGGACCACGGCGTCGTCATCGGTGCCGGTATCGTATCCGCCGCAACGGCCACGGAAGTTGGAGCAACCGGGGTTAAACGGGCACCATGGGCCAATGCGCCTTTTATTCCAGGTTCATTAGGGGATTACATGGATGCTCAATTTAAATTTTTTGGCAATGAAAAAATTGCTGAAGATAAAAAGCCCGTAATGGCGGGTTTGAATTATTTCTTAACCGATGAAGCCCGAGGCGGTACCTCCAAAAAACTTTTAGGAGAAAAAAGAGACGTAAAAGTCTGGCTGGCCTGGCTGGAACGACATACCTACCGGGAAGTAGAAGTAATTGAAACTCCCATCGGGGCTCTGCCAAAGTATAATGATCTTAAAGATCTCTTTAAATCTATTATCGACAAGGAATATAGTGAAGAACTTTATGTAAAACATTTTTCTTTGTATATTGACAATATTGTTGCCAGAATAGACTTGCAGATAGAGGCATACGGCCAAGAGTCTAATATTCCCGACAGACTATTCGAAGTTTTCAAAGAGCAGCGAGCAGGCCTTACGGCCCTGAAAGAAAAGTTTGGCGCCATAGTAACGCCGTCGGACCTGGAAAAAGTTAACCTGCAATAGCGAGTGCATTCCCCGTCACGCTTTTAGAGGGACTGCAGGGATCTACAATAAGATTATAATTTTAGTCGGGTGAAACCATCCAGAAATCATTGCAGCCTGAAAACCGCGACCCTATATTCAAAATAATTTTCAGCGGCCGCATGTTGGTTGCCCTTATCATGGGATTTTCCTGCGGTCTTCCCCTCCTTCTTACCATGGGAGTTTTGCAGGCCTGGATGAAGGAAGAAGGGATTGATCTTACCTTAATAGGACTTATTGCGCTCGTACAGATTCCCTATACTTGGAAATTCTTATGGGCGCCGTTTCTGGATAGATATACACTTCCTTTTCTAGGGCGCAGAAGAGGGTGGCTCCTGATTGCACAGGTGGCCTTGATTTTTTCAATTGCCGGTCTTGGATTCACAGATCCGAAAGAAAATATCTGGACGATGGTCGCGGCGGCAATACTGGTGGCTTTTTTCAGCGCAACTCAGGATACGGTTGTTGATGCATACAGAAGAGAAGATCTTTCAGATGAAGAACTGGGATTAGGGTCTTCGCTTTATATATATGGATACCGTATGGGTACTCTTCTGGCTTCAGGCGGGGGCCTGATCATGGCAGATTATATGTCATGGTCAAAGGTTTACCTGATGATGAGCGCCTGCCTGCTTCCCGGTATTCTCACAACACTTTTCGCGCCCGAACCAAAGGTTACGGCCGAAACACCGAAGACCATTAAAGAGGCCGTTTTAAATCCACTTGTAGAGTACTTCAGCCGGAGTGGTGCGTTATGGATACTGGCATTTATACTTTTATATAAAATCGGCGACACAATGGCCAGTGCAATAACGATTCCGTTCTACATTGACATAGGATTTTCAAAAACTGAAATCGGCACTGTTGTCAAAATTTTTGGGACGTGGGCCATTATCGGAGGTGCCCTTCTTGGAGGAGTAATCATGGTGCGCCTCGGAATCAACCGCAGCCTATGGATTTTCGGTTTTCTTCAGGCCATATCAACGGCCTGTTTTGCAATTCTGGCACATATGGGGCACAGTATTACTGTTCTGTCAATGGTCATAGCCTTTGAGAATATAAGCAGCGGCATGGGAACGGCGGCTTTTGTTGCATTTATGGCAAGTATTACCAATAAAAAATTTACGGCAACACAGTATGCGCTGTTGACCAGTGTTATGGCTTTCCCCAGGGTTCTGGCTTCCGCCCCCACAGGCTTTCTTGCTAAACATATGGGATGGGAGATTTTTTTTATCACATGTGCGCTTATTGCCATTCCCGGCCTGCTGCTGTTAGTTAAAATCGCTCCCTGGCATTCCAAAGAGACGGCTGCAGCTTGAAAAATACGTAACCGTTCACGGGTTCGGGGTTCAAGGTTCAGGGGTTAGCGCAGAACGGTGAACGCAGAACCCTGAACGCAGAACGCAAAACCAGTGAACGCCTACAAAAATACAAGTAAAAAATGAACGCAGATTCTGAAAACAAAAAGACAATCGAACGCTACCAAACTTTGGCGCGGCAAAGAAGACAGATCATGGAGCTACCGTCGGAAAAAGCTCTGGACGCCATTTTAGATGCACCGCAGCCGGTGGCTTTAGTGCATTCTTTTCCCGAGGAAGACTTCTATTTTTTGATTAATGATATCGGGCTTGAAAATTCACTTGAGTTGATGAGACTGGCATCGAATCGGCAGTGGGAATATATCTTCGATATAGAAGCCTGGGAAAAAGACAGAATTGAAATACACTCGGTTACCCGCTGGCTCGATTTGCTCTTAAAAATCGATTCGCAGCGTTTTATCAAATGGTTCCTGGATGATAAAACTGAATTCGTAGAATTCTATCTATTCAAAAACATTGAAGTCAAAGTCAGAGAAAGCGATCAGGATCCATCCGAATTTGATAAAGAGTTTTTTACGTTTGATGACACTATTTACTTCAGGTTTAGAGAGGATGTTTTTGATCCGGATGCCATGGAGCGTGAATCTGAGCCAACCATCAGAGAACATCGTGATGCATTCCTGTCAACCTTTTTCAGGCTCCTTGCGGATTACGACCACCTCATTTATCAGAAAGTCCTGCTGGAATCTTCAAGTGTTATCCCTGCTGAAACCGAGGAAGAAGCCTATCGACTGCGCAATGTCAGATTAGCGGAAAAAGGTTTTATGCCCTTTGACGAAGCCATTGGGATTTACCAGGCGCTGAAGCCGCAGGATTTTGCAAAGCAAAGTGTAAAGTACACCGTCAAGGACGACGAACGCCGGCAGCTTCTGCCTGTGCCGCTTTATCATGCCGGTATGTTAAAAGAAGATAACCTTTTTGCCGGGGCCCTGAAACGGATAGAAACTAACGAGGTTTTAGAGCAGATTCAGTCTGAATTTGCCGGCCTTTGCAATCAGATTGTGGCCGCGGATCAGGAGACTATCAGAGACAGAGAGTTACTAAGCGCTATCGTTAAAAAGGCCTGCGGATATTTAAATATAGGCCTTGAGAGTTTAACTGCAGAAGGCAAGCAACACGACATCAACCGGGCGACCGCACTGATACAGCAATATCCGCTTGCCGGAATTTTCAGAGTGGGCTACGGACGCGCCCTCGAATTGAAGTGGAAGGCTGAACGCTGGCGGAAAACAAGCTGGTTTGAGAAGGAAGGGCTGCTTTTGAACTTTTGGGACCAGGACGGGATGGGTGTGCTGGGAGGGCTGTTTATTAAAAAACCTTTATTTTATGATAATTATGCCACCGGAGTGCTGTACCGGGAATTTATCTCTACAGAAGATGTTGATAAGACTGCAAAAGTCTTAAATGAAATTATCTATTTAGACGAACTCCTGGCGTTGACGGATTTTAAGCTTGAGCGGATTTCAGATGGTTCTCTGACCTATAAAAACTTGCTCCTGACCCTCTGGGTCAGTAACTACCTGGGTCTTTCAAAAAAACCGGCGCCCCTTACACTGGATGAATTTAAGCGTTTTTTTGACGATCTGTGGAGCGGTGAAGGTAAGCCGCGCAAAACCAGCCGGAAGATGAAAGAGGCATTTTTGCATTGGCTTTCAGACCTGACCGGACAGGCTTTGTACGAAATTTCACAGAAACTGGACCAAACCCTGGAAAATCTTTTCAGCGAGATCGAAAGCGAATTAGGGAAAGTTTCAAGCAAAGATCTTGTCCCCGAATATATCCATCTTTTTTTGATAGAAGCGTAAAACCTAAAAACTGCAATTACCGCTTTCACCGCAAAGACGCAGAGAGCGCAAAGAAAAGAATAAAATAGATAAACTCTGCGTTCTCTGCGGCTTTAATGAGCAAAGCGAATCCCGGCTACGGGACAGGTGCGCGGTGAGTTATCGTATTAAAAATGGAGGCAACCATGGCTACTGAAATTTATGGATGGTGCGGCAAGATTCTCAACGTAGATTTGTCAAGTATGCGGGTCAATGAACTTGATACCATGGACTATGCGGACCGTTTTCTCGGTGGACGCGGAATTGCCACAAGGATCTATTGGGAAGAAGTAGGGCCTGAGGTGGGTGCTTTTGATCCGGAGAACCGGCTGATACTGATGAGCGGACCTCTGGGAGCCACCGGTACCCAAGGCGCCTCCCGGTTTGAAGTTGTGGGGAAGTCGCCCATGTTGATGCCGGAAGGGTTCTGCTACGGCAATCTTGGCGGTTTTTTCGGCCCCTATTTAAAAAGGGCCGGCTACGACGGTGTTGTTATCTCCGGGCGGTCGGAAAAGCCGGTTTACCTTTGGATTCATGATGGCAAGGCCCAAATGTTGGATGCATCTTTGCTGTGGGGCAAGGGTGTTTATGCTGTCCGGGATATCTTAAAAGAAACGCATGGAAAAAACGTGCGCTTCGTAACGACCGGTGTCGCCGGTGAAAACATGTGCCGGAGCGCCAATCTGATGACGGACAATGAAGGCAGCGCCACCGGAGGGTTCGGTGCGGTGATGGGCTCTAAAAACCTTAAAGCCGTGGCAGTATTGGGAACCGGCCGGCCGGCAGTGGCTAACCCGGAGGAATTGAAAAGCCTGAACAAATTGGCAGTTAAGTTAAATAAGCGTGACCCGCTGATGGCCCCTTATCCTGAAGAACAGGTTCGTCGGACCGGAAAATCGTCCTGTTATCAATGCGGTCTTGATTGTAAATATAGAAATTCTTTTCGAACGGCATCCGGCAAGGATGTTGTCAGAAAATGTCAAGCCATGTTCGTCTATTTTCCATGGGTAATGGGCAGGCCGGGAGAGTCCGCCGAGACCGCCGTGGATGCCACCGGCATCTGCAACGATCTGTCGATCTGTACCATGGAAATGTATAACATCGTGCAGTGGCTGGATACTTGCTACAAGGCCGGCTACCTTACCGATAAAGAGACCGGGCTCGAGATTGCCAAACTGGGCACTCTCCCATTTTTTGAAAAACTTGCCAATATGATTGCCCGTCGCGAAGGATTTGGCGATGTTCTGGCCGCAGGCCTGCTGCGAGCCGGAGAAAAGCTCGGGAGTGAAGCCCGGGCTCATTTTGCCAATGAGGTTTCCGGTGTCGGGGACGGCGCCAACTATTCCGCCCGCGAATATTTAATGAACGGGTTGTTGTACGCCTTGGAACCCAGGCAGCCGATTGCCATGCTTCACGAAATAAGCTGGTTGACCGGATTATGGGTCATGCATCAGTCTAACCCTGAGTCTTCGCCGGTAACATCTGCGGTTTTTCGGGCTGCCGCCGCTAAATTCTGGGGCAATGAGCAGGCCTGGGATTTAAACACCCATGCAGGCAAGGCCCAGGCGGCCGCTAAAATCATTGATCGAACCTACGCCAAGGACAGCCTTTTGTTGTGTGATTCCGCCTGGCCTATAATGGTCTCTTCGAATACGCCCGATCATGTTGGCGATGCGACGCTTGAGAGTCGAATTTTTTCGGCAGTGACCGGCAGAAAAACGGATGAAGCCGGGCTGCATCAATATGGTGAAAGAATATTTAATCTGCAACGGGGGGTTCTCCTGCGGGAAGGACGGCGGCCCAAAACAGATGATGTGCTGAAAGAGTTCAATTTTACTGATCCGGTTGAAACCGTGTTCATGAACCCCGCTGTGATCGTGCCCGGGCCGGGAGAGGAAGTCGTCAGCCGCAAGGGTAAAACCTTGGACCGGGATGTCTTTGAAGCCATGCGCAAGGAATTCTATAATTTGAGGGGCTGGGATGCTGAGTCGGGTTTGCAAAAGGCCGAAACCCTTGAAGGCCTCGGGCTGTCCGACCTGGTTCAGGACCTGAAGCAAATAGACATGATTGCTGATCCCACCTGCTGAGCTTATTAGTTCTGAAATTTGGGCCTTTAGTGGCAAAAATCAATTATTGTGCAGTACATTATTTCACGCAAAGGCGCAAAGTCCGCAAAGGAAAACAAAAATAAAATGTTTTAAGAATCTTGGCGTCTTTGTTTACCCCGTAGGTCCCCGTGGAATTGCCGGGACAAGCCCCGTGGAATTGCCGGGACAAGCCCCGTGGAATTAT
>JAQYVG010000004.1 GCA_030145595.1 Desulfobacterales bacterium
GAGGCCATACATGTCGTATGCCGAGTGTCTGAAAAAATACTACAACGCAGTAGATGGGACTTTTTACGACGCCATCAAAGTTTAACGCTGAGGTTATAAAGATAGCGGCCGCGCTGCAATACGATCACCAGAGATGATTTGTGGCGATATTTTATGACGGCCTTCTTAAAAGTTTTGATATCCTTTATGGTTATTTCATCGATTTGGCGGATGACATCTCCCGGCTGTGCGCCGATGCGGGCCAGGTGGGATTGACGGTGGATTTCGACAATCAGCACACCCTCTTCGGCGAAGGTTTGATAAATGTGACGATTTTTAGAAGTAAGACCGGCGACGTTTATCCCTAAAAGGCGGAAAGCCAGGCCCATGGCCAGCTCTTCCGGAAAGACGGCTGCATGCACAGCAATGGTGCTGGTTTTTCCACGGCGCCAGATTTTGATGTCAATGATCTGGCCGGCCGCAAACCCTCTCATAGCCGCCTGATAGTCGTTTTCAGAAAGCATGTTGCGTTTTCCCAAGGCAACGATGACATCGCCGTCTTGGATGCCCGCTTTACGTGCCGGGCCGGCCTCTTCAACTTTTTTTACGAGTACCCCTTTAACATTCTTCAGTTGGAGGTATTGAGAGAGTCGCTGATCAATGCCCTGAACGGTAAGGCCGACCCAGGCCTGGACAACTTCGCCAAACTTAATAAGGTCGGCCACAATCCGCTTGGCTTTATTGATGGGTATGGCAAAACCGATTCCTTGGGCCTTGGCATAGATTGCGGTGTTTATCCCGATGAGCTCACCATTGATGTTCAAGAGCGGCCCTCCGCTGTTTCCGGGGTTGATGGAAGCGTCGGTCTGAATAAAGTCGTGATAGACCATGTCTTCAGACCGTATGCTGCGACTGGTGGCGCTGACAACACCGGTTGTTACTGTGTTTGAAAAACCAAAGGGGTTGCCGATGGCAAAAACCGTCTCACCGACCATCAGTCCGTCGGAGTTACCCATCTTGATGTCCGGCAGGGGGCTTTGGGCAGCAATACGCAGCACCGCAAGGTCAGATTCTGGGTCCGCACCAACAATTTGAGCCTTAAATTCACGCCCGTCTTTAAGGACCACGGTAATGACCCCTGTTTTTTGAACAACATGATTGTTGGTAAGAATAAAACCTCTTTTACCATCGATAATGACACCGGATCCAAGGCTGGCTCGCTGGTATCGCTGTTCAAATCCGGGATCGAAAAAGTCTTTGAAAAAATTTTCTAAAGAAGGATTCAGCCCCATCCCCGAAAACGGGTTGGCCCGCCCACGAACCTCAAATTCGGAACTTATATTGACAACTACCGGGCTGACCGTTCTGACGGCTCTGACAACAGCGGTTTCTCTGAGGTCATCATTGCTGCGACCATGCGAGGGCCATATAAGCTGCAGGACAACCAGGGTCCAGAGGGCGGAAAAAATTTTTATTGATTTAAAACGGTGCAGTACCATATTGTTTAAAAAAGATTTGTAAACGTTGGCAAAGTGTTTATTATGCTTATACCATGAGTATTAGAACCATTCAAGATATCTTAGCGTTGGTCGAGCAACCCAGTCGTTATTTGGGTACGGAAATCAATGCAATCAAAAAAGACCACAACACGGTAAAGTTGCGTATAGCATTGGCGTTTCCGGACATGTACGAAATCGGAACATCACATTTCGGCCTTCAAATTCTTTATCATATCTTGAACCGCCACAAGGATATCGCCGCAGAACGGGTTTTTGCGCCCGGGCTTGACATGGCGGCACACCTCAAGTCCGCGGATGTTTCCATTTTCTCTTTAGAATCTCAACAACCCTTGAACCAATTTGACATCATCGGTTTCAGCCTGCTCTATGAACTGAATTATACCAACGTGCTTTATATGCTCGAGCTTGCCAAAATTCCTTTTTTAGCCGGCGAGCGGGACCTGTCATACCCGCTGATCATAGCCGGCGGTCCTTGTGCTTGTAATCCGGAGCCGGTTGCCGACTTTTTTGATGCCATGGTGGTTGGTGACGGGGAGAGCGTGATCATAGAGATGTCGCGCATCTGGATGGAATGGAAGGCCGGCGGCGGGGTCGACAAAGACGCCCTGTTAAAAAAATGGTCCGGCATAACAGGTGTTTATGTGCCGGCCTTTTTTAGGCCAAAATATGATGACGCCGGCTTCCAGACCCTTTTGCCCGAACTGGAGCGGCTCCCGGGGGTTAAGCGAGCCATTATAGGAGATCTGGACCTGGCGCCTTTTCCCGAAAGGCCCATCGTGCCCTTTAGCAAACCCGTGCATGACCGTCTGCGCATGGAAGTGTCCCGGGGCTGCACCCGGGGCTGTCGGTTCTGCCAGGCCGGCATGATATATCGGCCGGTGCGCGAACGGTCTATGGAGACGCTGGTTAATTTGTTTGAAGCATCCATGGCCGCTACCGGCTACGAAGACTTGTCGCTTTTATCATTAAGCACAGGCGATTACGAGTGTATCGTTCCGCTTATGGAACACCTAATGACACGCTGTGGGCATAGCCGCACAGCCGTCTCTTTTCCCTCGCTGCGGGCCGGCACTTTAACGCCGCAGCTAATGGGGCTGGTAAAAAAGGTTAGAAAAACCGGCTTTACGATTGCGCCGGAAGCAGGCAGCCAGAGGCTGCGGGATGTTGTTAACAAGAACATTGAAGAAACGCATATAGTCACCGCGGTTGAGAACGCAACCCGGCTGGGATGGCGGGTGATAAAACTATACTTTATGGTGGGGCTGCCAACCGAGACGGCCAAAGACCTGCAGGCCATCGTCAGCCTGGTAAGCCACCTTCGTAAGATTAAGGTTGAAAACAGAAAGGGCATAAAAATCAACGTCAGCATAGCAACGTTTATTCCCAAACCCCACACCCCCTTCCAGTGGGCGCCACAGATTTGTTTGGATGAAGCGCGAGACAGAATACGGTGGTTGCGGGACAAACTAAGGATGCCCGGGGTTCAGTTTAAATGGCAGAACCCCGAAGTAAGTCTGCTTGAGGGGCTGTGGTCGCGGGGCGACCGGCGCCTCAGCCGTTTGCTGGTTGCAGCCTATCAAAAGGGTTGCAGGTTTGACGGCTGGAGCGACAGATTTCAGTATCGATTATGGCAAGAAGCTTTTTCTCAAGAAGGCGTGGAGATCGATTATTATACCACCCGCGCAAGAGCAATGACAGAGCCGCTTCCATGGGACCATGTCGATACCGGAGTTGACAAAGATTTTTTGAAAAGTGAATGGGAAAAGGCCTTAAAGGGTGAACATACAAGCGATTGCCGCAACCAGGATTGCAACCATTGCGGTGTGTGTGACTTTGAGCGCATCGAACCGAAAACACATCACACCTGTAACAGCACGGCCGCCAAGCACATGCTGACCACGCAACCGACCGAAACGGCTTATAAAAAGCTGAGAATCGCTTATTCCAAGCAGGGACAGGCCAAATATTTTGGGCACCTTGAATTGGTTAAGATTGTTTTGCGCGCCATCCGGCGAGCCGCAATACCGGTAAAATTTTCACAAGGCTTTCACCCCAAACCGCTGATATCTTTTGAAGATCCGCTCCCTGTAGGTTTCGAGGGCCAAAAGGAACACTTTTACCTGGAAGTGGCGGCGAGCTTTAAGGCGCAAAACATTTTAGAAAGATTAAACCCGCAGCTTCCCGAGGGCTTAAGGGTTATAGATTGTAAGCCGGCCGCCGCCAGGTCGTTGCGCAACAATATGACCGCGGCATTGTATATGGTAACAAGTAAAGATGGTTTTTTTGATGAAAAAGAATTAACAACTTTTAATAACAGCCCGGAAGTTCTTTATAGGCGCACCAACCGCAAAGGCAAAACAAAAGAATTCGATCTTAAAGAGCTGGTTTTAAACATCGAATTGCTGGCCCCTGATCGGCTGCAGATGACGCTGCGAACGGAACCGGGGAAAACGGTGAGACCGCCTGAAGTCCTGGGCCGTATTTTCAGCCTGCCCGCCAACACAATCAAGCAGGCCCAAATCGTTAAAATGAGTTCCGAAAATGTATAAACAAATCGTTATAAATATTACCGAACATGAAACGCGGGTAGCGTTGCTAGAAGATGGCAATATAGCGGAACTTTTCATCGAAAGAGAAGACACCTCTGATATCGCAGGCAATATTTACAAAGGCCGGGTCCAGCGCGTTCTGCCGGGCATGCAGGCCGCTTTCGTGGACATAGGCCTTACGCAGGCGGCGTTTATCTATGTGGACGATGTCATCGGCAACAGCTATAATGATATCGAAAAACTCTTTGTTGACCAGGATGACAACAAAGAGCATGCTGCTGATATTAACTCAACCGATCCGATTAGGCCCTATGCCCATCGCAACGGCAACATCGAAGAGCTGCTGATAGAGGGCCAGGAGATAATGGTGCACGTTGCCAAGTCTCCAATGGGGACCAAGGGAGCACGCGCTACAACCCATGTCTCTCTTCCCGGCCGCTTTCTGGTTTTAATGCCGACCAATGATCATATCGGGGTGTCCAGGCGTATCGAAGATGAAACCGAACGAAGCCGTTTAAAGCAAATGGTGCAGTCGTTGCGAGAAGACCGTTTTGGCTACATAACAAGAACCGCAGCCGAAGGGGTCCAGAAAGAGAAACTTGCCTATGAGATGGATTTTCTTAAAAACCTGTGGGGAAACATCCAAAAAAAATATGAAAACGCCTCGGCACCGACGTTGATACACAAAGAGCTTTCCGTTAGCCTCAGGGCTGTTAGGGACCTGTTAATCCATGAAGCCGAAAAGTTAATTATCGATTCTCCCGAGGGGTATGAGTCGGTGCTTGGTTTGCTGGACACATTTATGCCAAGCTTAAAGGGTTCCGTAGAGCTGTACGAAGGAGCGGAACCAATTTTCGAGGCTTTCAATATTGAGGGTGACATTTCTCGTGCTCTAAAACACAAAGTTTGGCTGAAATCAGGCAGTTATATCGTAATCGAGCAGACCGAGGCCCTGGTGGCCATCGATGTCAACACCGGCCGTTTTGTCGGCAAATATAATCTCGAGGAAACCATCTTAAAAACAAACCTTGAGGCGGTTAAAGAGATTGCATATCAAATACGCCTTCGAGACCTCGGCGGCATTATAATAATTGATTTTATCGATATGGAGAAACGGTCCAACCAGGAGAAGGTCTTTAGTGCTCTAAAGGAAGCTTTAAAAAAGGACCGGAGCAAAACCAACGTGCTTCCTATGTCAGACATGGGGTTGATCCAGATGACCCGCAAGCGGGTCAGGAAACCGCTTGCACGGATACTGTGCGAGCCGTGTTTTTACTGCGGCGGCGAAGGGTACCTGGTCTCCAAGCAGACGATTTGCTACAATATATATCGGGAGATACTGCGTGAATCATGGGACATGCTGGGGGCCAAGGTTTCGCTGAGGGTAAACCCGGAAATCGCCGAACTTCTCCATGGAGAGGAGAATCATATTATTGGCACCCTTGAGCGCATTATAAACAAACAGATTGTCATATATCCCAACCCTCAGCTGCACATGGAAGAGTTTGATGTTTTTGAACTGCAATAACGAGCGCATTCCCCGCAGCCAGTTTGTCGGAACGAAGTGGAGATTTATCCGCCTGGAGGATCCCGATTCATCGGGGTTGGAGCGTAGCGGAAATCCCACTTGTCGGGGCTGCAGGGAGCTTTAAATATTACAAGCTTAACAATGGTTATAATGTGTGGCGACCTTGGGTATTGACATTGAAAAAGACCTGTGTTTTATTAAATGGTTTAGTTATAGATTTTTGACGATGCCGATTAAGCGACCCGGATAGTTTTTGTGGATTTTAAGCGTAATTGCAACGTTGTTGCTTCAAAGCGCAGAGCATATTCGCCGTCCCCCATAGGCGGGATGTCGGGTAGCTGTAATAAACAAAGGATTGGTTATGAAAAGAACTTATCAGCCAAGCAGAACAAAACGTGCCCGCACCCATGGATTTTTGAAAAGAATGTCAACGAAGCAGGGCCGAAGAATTATTAATCGTCGTAGAGCAAAAGGGAGAAAACGTCTGGTGGTCTAAAGCACAGCTTGTTTTCATAATGAAAAAACGACTTCCCCACTAGAGGCTCACAAGCGGGTCGGCTTGTTAATTTTGCCGACAGGGGCTTCGTTGTTTCAAATTCATTTAAACGCAAGGCCGGCCGACAAACAAGACATTAAAAACGAGTGAATACAGAGGGATAGCTTCTTTGCGCTTTTTCTTTGCCAAGGCGGACAGAATTTTAAAGCGCCCCGATTTTTTGCGTTTATCAAAGTACGGAAAAAAAATTTCTAATAAACATTTTGTAGCTACATATTGTCTGGGGCAATTTGAAAATACACGACTTGGTATTACTGTATCGAAAAAGGTTGGAAACGCAGCGGCTCGCAACAGGATTAAACGATTTTCTCGAGAATATTTTAGGCTGAAACGACACCTACTCGCAGGCTGCCTGGACATCAACATAACAGCTAGAAGAGCAGCTGCCGGGCTAACCTCGGAGCAGACATTTTTGTCGCTGAAAGATATTTTTGACAGAATACCCAGGAGCAATAATCATTAACAGAGTGTTTCTGCGGCTTGCTTTATTGCTGATACAAGCCTATCAGCTTCTCTTGTCTCCTGTTATGGCTCCGAAATGCCGTTTTTATCCAACCTGTTCAGAGTATGCCTATCAGGCTCTATCGCGCCACGGTCTGCTCAAGGGCGTTTCGTTAGCCTTAAAAAGGATCATAAGGTGCCACCCTTTTAATCCGGGTGGCGTTGATCCGGTTCCTTAAAGGCGGCGGACCAAACAAATCTGCACATCAGAGGGTAGGGCCTGATGCATGTGCGGAGAAAGCCTAACAGCACCGATATGCAGGCGTTTTGATAGATCGCTGAGGGATGGTATCGCAAAACGAGCCTGTTGCTCAAGGCTGCATGCACCTGTCTTCGAACAGCCCCGCAAAGATTCTAACCCTGTAGATCAACCAGAAAAACCCGCTTGTTGAAATGTCACAAAGAGCGTATCAAAAAACGGACAGGAACGCATACATGCGCATGCCGCAATAGCGGGACCGCAGCCTGTCGGTGCAGAGCGGAGATCTCGTCGCCGGGAAATTTAATCTTAACAGAACTTTTTTGGAAATTGAAGTCGGAGAGGAATATGGAGAATGCTCGATTAATTGGCGCCATAGTGCTTTCTATGCTGGTGTTTGTCGTATGGAACCATTTTTTTGTTGGAAAGCAAAAAGTTGAACAGCCGAAAAAGACACCGCAGGCCGAGCAGCCGGTTGCCAATGCGCCGGAATTGCCCGCAACAGAGCAAGCCGTCACCCCCGCTGCCGCAGCCCTGCAGGCCCCGGAGCTGCACACGCTTCAGCCCGCTCGCAGCATTACCGTTAACACGCCGCTGTATTCAGTAAAAATCTCAGAAAGGGGGGCCGAGTTTAAGAGCTTTGTCCTTAAGAACTACAGGCAGAGTCTTGGTTCCGATTCGCCCCTATACGAAATGATACCACCGGGCATGCAGGGCGGAACGGTTCGGCTTGGGTTTGCGGGAAGGAGCGTTGAAGGTCTTAAGGGGGCCGTGTTCAAGACAAGCCTTGAGTCTGATAGCGTTGATATTAGCGATGGATCAAGGGAGGTTGCATTTTCATGGAGATCTCCCCAGGGCTTTGTGGTTGAAAAAAAGTTTGTATTTTCATCCGCAACGTACATGATCGGACTCAACGTAACCTTAACAAACGACTCCAGTCAAACCGTCCGGGACAAGCTTTTCCTGTCGCTTCTGAAACCAGCCGCCGAAAAGGGCAGCCGGATGGGATTTGAAGGACCGAGCGCGCTTATCAACAACAAGGTCCAGGAAGTCAAAACAAAGAAGATAAAGAAAAAAAACGTTTATGACGGCAAGCTCACATGGATATCAATTCAAGATCGTTATTTCATGTCAGCCATTATTCCCGAACAAGCCGACGAAGCCAGCATGCGTCTTTTTCTGCACGAAAACGACCTTCTGGAAAACCAGTATGTTCATCCTGAACGTGTGCTTGATCCCGGGTCCCGGCACATGTTCAAGTACAATCTTTTTTTGGGGCCCAAGAGCTTGAAGCTCCTCAAACAGCTCGATTATGATCTTGACAAAGCTGTTAATTTCGGCTGGTTTGACTTTTTGGCCAAACCCTTTGTTTGGATCATGGATTTTCTATATGAGCACTTTATTGCCAACTACGGGGTTGCAATAATTATTTTAACGATAATAAGCAAGATCGTCCTATGGCCGCTGGGCAACATAAGCTATAAGTCCATGGCAGAAATGAAAAAGATCCAGCCGGAAATTGCCAAACTCAAAGAAAAACATGGTGATGACAAGAAAAAAATGAATGAAGAAATGATGCATTTATATAAGGCGTATAAGGTAAACCCGCTGGGCGGATGCCTTCCAATGCTTGTCCAGATTCCAGTGTTCTTTGCCCTTTACCGCATGCTGTATGGAGCCATAGAGCTGAGACATGCGCCTTTTTTCGGATGGATTACCGACCTCTCTGCTCCTGATCGACTACTTAGGTTTGACGTAGCGATTCCCTTTATGCAGCCGCCCTACGGCATTCCGGTTTTGACCATTATTATGGGAGCGACCCAGCTGATACAGCAGAAAATGTCACCACCACCGGGTGATCCTGCCCAGGCCAAAATGATGATGTTAATGCCGCTGGTTTTTACAGTAATTTTTATCAATTTTTCTTCGGGGCTTGTTTTATACTGGCTGATAAACAACATTCTATCAATAGCCCAACAATATTATGTTTCCAAAAAACGTGCTTAATAACGGAGGTGTCCATGTCGCCTTGTTTCGAATTTGAAGACAAGAGTGTTGAAAAGGCTATCCAAAAAGCGTGTGAGGAGCTAAACATACCTAAAGCCAAGCTTCGGCACGATGTTATTTCCTATGGATCGACCGGCATCTTTGGTCTGGTTGGGACCAAAAAGGCGCGGATTCGTGTCACCACCCCGGAGCCGGCCCCCGAGCTTGGGCCTGTAGCGCAAGATAAAGCTATAAGCGACGAAGCCTTTAAGAAGCAAACCAAAGCAGAGTCCGAGACGATTAAAAGCGCCGCCGGCCGCGAATGTAAACCCGACCCAACCACGGATAATTTCAAAGAAATCGGCCAAGATGCTTTGCAACGCATCGTCGATTTAATTACTACCGATGCTAAAATATCGGTAAAAGAAGGCCGTGATCGGATTTTTTTTAATGTAAAAGGGGGGGAAACCGGTGTTCTCATCGGAAAGCAGGGACAAACCCTTGAAGCGATCCAGTATCTTGTTGAAAAAATGGTCAACAAGCGCAGCTCAAAAAGAATCCGCGTGCAAGTCGATGTTGAAGGCTATTTGCAAAACAGACGCTTTGGTCTGCAAAAGCGAGCCATGCAACTGGCTGAAAAGGCCAAACGCACAGGCAAGCCGGCAACGATGGGGCAGATGAATGCGCACGACCGCAGAATTGTCCATCTGGCCGTAAAAGATGACGGCGGAGTACAAACACAAAGCATGGGTGAGGGATATTTAAGGGAGTTGGTTATTTATCCTAAGAAAAACTCTTTTCGAAAGAAAAACTCCGGCAGATAATCAATGGAACAAGACACTATCGCCGCCGTAGCAACGCCCGTAGGTAGCGGCGGTATCGGTATAATCAAAATTTCAGGCCGAGACGCCCTGTCAATTGCCGAAGCTATCTTTCAAAAGACGGGCAACGCCCCTGATGGTTTGCGAACAACAGATGCGCACATTGTTGCTGCCTTGCAATCACACCGCCTTTATCATGGACATATTGTGGACCCGGAAAACGGAAGCGTTCTGGATGAAGTGCTGCTTGCTAAGATGTTGGCACCCCACACCTATACCAGGGAGGATATTGTCGAAATAAACACCCATTCCGGGCATGTCGTGCTTGCCGCGACGCTTGAATTGGTGTTAAAGCAGGGCGCCCGCCTGGCTGAACCGGGAGAGTTTACCAAACGAGCCTATGTAAGCGGACGCATCGACCTGACGCAGGCCGAAGCGGTTGTGGATATTATCAATTCCCGGACATACAAAGCGCTGGAAATTGCCGCTTCACAAATGCGGGGCGATCTGAAACAAAAAGTTGAAGCGATCCGGGACATTCTATTAGAAATTCTGACCGAAATCGAAGCCGCCATAGACTTTCCTGAGGATGTCGAAGATAGCATCAAGGACGGGAATGCCCTTGCGGTTATCGCCAACAAGGCGATTGAACCTTTAAAAGAATTGATACGGCAATATGAAAATGCCCACATTTTAAGAGATGGTATAAAAATGGCGGTTGTCGGCAAGCCGAATGTAGGCAAATCGAGCCTGATGAACAGACTGCTCCAAAACGACCGCGTCATTGTCACACCCATACCCGGCACCACCAGGGACTTAATCGAAGAAACCCTAAACATTCGTGGTATACCGGTTGTTGTGGCTGATACCGCCGGTCTCCACGAAACCGATGATCCGGTCGAGGTTATCGGCATCCAAAAAACAGAGGAATATATTAACAGATCAGACCTGGTTCTTTTTATGATTGACGCCAGCGAGCCCTTGGCCCGTGAAGATTATAGAATTTATGAGACCATCCATAACAAACGGTCTATTATTGTTGTTAATAAGATCGACCTTGTTGGCAAGAATACCGAGCCGGATCTTCCAGATACATGGGAGCAAACACCGGCCATCAAGATATCGGCGCTTTACGGAGAAGGGCTCGACGCGCTTAAGGACTTAATCGTAAAACTTTCTATGGGTGAATTTCAGCTCGAAGCCGAAAATGTGACCATTCCTAATTTGCGGCATAAAATTGCCCTGGAACATTGCTTGCGTCTGGCGACTTCCGCGTTAGAAGCAATCAACAACAAGACACCTTTTGAACTGGTCGCCATCGATATCCAGGAAGCGATCGATGCCTTAGGTGAGATTGTCGGCCTTACAACAAGAGAAGATATCATCGATCAAATTTTCAGCCGTTTCTGCATCGGAAAATAAGCATTGATGCATTCATACTATAGTTGAATTCGTGGTTTTTTACGATACCGGCAACCTAAATGTTTCACGTGAAACATGCATAAAAAATTGAACAAGGGGATTAGTGATGGAAATAGATTTTAGGCCGTATTTCGAGCAATACAAAGCGGTTTCAAAAATGGCGGACGAAGTTTTTGAGCGTGTGCAAAAAGAGCATCCTAAAGAGGTTACATGCGAAATCAAATGTGCCGACTGCTGCCACGCTCTTTTTGACCTTACCCTGATCGAGGCGCTTTATATCAACCACAAGTTCAACCAAAAATTTCAGGGCAAGGAACGTGAACGGTTGATTGAAAATGCAAATCGGGCCGACCGCAAAGTGTATATGATTAAAAGAAAAGCATATCAAGAAATGCAGTCCGGGAAAAAAGAAGTTGAGATTCTGGTGGAGTTGTCTGCTGAACGCTGTCGCTGCCCCCTGCTGAACGCCAAGGATGTGTGTGACCTTTATGAAGAGCGGCCCATAACCTGCAGGCTTTACGGGATCCCCACGTCCATCGGCGGCGTCGGTCATACTTGCGGACAATCAGGCTTCGAAGAGGGCCAACCGTATCCGACGGTTAACCTGGATACAATCCAGGGGAAGCTTTTTGCAATTTCTCAGGAACTGACTGCCAGCTTAAGAACCAAACATGCACAAATGGCGGATATGCTGGTACCGGTCTCCATGGCGCTTATTACGGTTTACGACGCGGAATATCTGGGGATGACCAAAACCACCCAATGTGCAGACAAAAGAGGGCCAGTTGATGACTGAAATCACTCCGGAAGAACAGGAACAAAGAAAAAAGGCCATTTTCGACAGCATGTCACCACGGCGCCAGAAGCATATCCTTAAAAAAGGGTATGAAGAATGGAACCCGTTTCAAGAGCCCAAAGACCCTATCGATATTCGTAAAGATAAAACCAAGCGTACGACCCAAACGCTTGTGCGCGAGTTTTTGCACACCAGAACCTCGGAAGACTACAGCAATGAATATGGGCGCGGTGTCTTTGATCTTTGCCTGGGAATCATCAATGACGATGACAGGTACAGAGGCATGTTCGAGTTTTCAGTCTGGTACCATGCTCTGCTGCTCAAGGAAGGACATACCGAATTGTAAAATTAATCTGTTTAGCGTTAAATTTTTTGCATTGCCGTCAAGACACCAAGGCACGCAGAAGAATGTTAAATATATTCTTTGTGTCTTTGCGGTAATTTTTTTTGGCTTTAGTTGACGTTAGATAAATGCTGCATGAAAACTGCGGATTAGTCCTGGTTAAAAACCAGCTTGCCCCCACAAAACCCGGCAATGCCTGCCGCACACAGCAAAACCAGATGAACGCCAAGAAACGCCCAGCGGCTTGCGGATGTCGCCGCGGCGACATCGGGGTCCATGATGCGCCATACAACCAGGATTATCGAAGTCAACAGGACCACAAACCCGCAAACTATCTTGGTCCAAAAAATGCCTGTAAGGTTTCCGCCAAAGCGCTTTTGCCAGTCGACATACCCGGAAAAGAGTACCAGCGGCATAGCCAAAAGCACAAAGGCCATGTTGTAAAATGCTGCCTGTGCAAAACCTTCAAGTTGGAAGAAAGTTGCCAGAGCAATGAAAATCACAGCAGCGGGCGCAACACCATTGGGGATGTGAACGGAAATAGGGTGAATATGGTGTTTGGATATCAGGGCGGTGGCGAAATCATAAAATTTCGTTCCTGATGCCGGTTCCGCTGTTTGTGCTGCTGCGGGGCGATCGGGTGCTACTGGTGGGCGATCAGGTGTTGCTGCGGGACTATCAGGTGCTGCTGCAGCGACTTCTTCAGGAGAAACCTCAACAAACTTGCTGCGGTCAGCACCGCACACAGGGCATTTTTCAGGAGGCTCATCTCCTTCGTGAACATAGCCGCAAACCGTACATTTCCATTTTTTCATAAAGCCTCACCTTTGATATCTAAGAGATACGTTAAAGCACAACCATAAAGCTCCACAAAATTCCTGCACAGATTGCAGACCCGATAACGCCGGATGAGTTGCAGGCCATGGCATGCATTAGCAGGAAGTTTTCAGGATCTTCAGCCTGGCCCACCAGATGCACTTCGCGGGCCGATCCCGGCACCGCGGAGACGCCGGCGGCGCCCAGCAGGGGGTTGATTTTTTCTTTAAGAAAAAGGTTCATGATTTTAGCAAAGATAACGCCGGAACCGGTTGCGATACTAAACGCTACGGCGCCTAAAATGAAAATACCCACCGATTTCGGTGTTAAAAACACATCGCCCTGGGTGCTGGCACCGACCGTTAAGCCTAACAAAATGGTTGCGGTGTCGATAATGGCGGTGCGGGCGGTCTGGGCCAGGCGTTCGGTTACGCCGCATTCCTTTAAGAAGTTGCCGAAAAAGAACATGCCCAGCAGCGGTATGGAGGCCGGGGCCAGAAAACAGCAGAGCAACACAGCGGCGACAGGAAAAATGACGAGTTCTTGTTTGGATACTTCTCGCAGCTCCGGCATGCGGATCAGCCGTTCCTCGCGGCTGGTCAGAAGCCGCATGATGGGCGGCTGGATCACAGGAATCAGAGCCATGTAAGAATAGGCGGCGATAGCAACGGGGCCGATCAGATGGGGTGCCAGTTTGGCGCAAAGAAAGATAGAGGTCGGCCCGTCGGCCCCGCCGATAATAGCGATGGAGGCGGCTTCCTTGGGCAGATAGCCGAGTGCCAGGGCACTGAGCAGGGTAAAGAATATTCCCATCTGGGCGGCGGCGCCCAAAAGCATGAGGCTGGGCCGCGCCAGCAATGAAGAGAAATCGGTCATCGCCCCGAGGCCCAGAAAAACGATAGACGGGTACAGACCGGAGGTGACGCCGAAATAAAGATAGTGCAAAACACTGTTGCTTTCATATATGCCTAGCCCAAATCCTTTGAAAAACGGGACATTGCCTACTAAAACTCCAAAACCGATGGGCACCAGCAAAAGCGGTTCATACTTTTTGGCAGTTCCCAGATACAAAAAGAAAGATCCGACAACGATCATTATGATTTGGCGATAGTCAGCCAGGTAATATCCGGTGTTTGATAAAAACTGAAAAAAAAGTTCCATGGATTGCCCTTTGCTGCTCTTACTGCGCGGCTATGCGTAAAATTATTGTTTCCAGAAAAAATACCCTTTTCCATCCGGGACAATCAATCCGGCCTTTAACAAGTCATTAATTGTTGAATGCGGACGAAACAGCCCGCTTAGTTCGGCACGCTCTATCAGCTTTGGCAGGGGAAAAGGTTCACCAATTCTATCTGAGACCAGCCTGAACTGTCGGGTGGACTCGGCAAGCTTATGCTTCATTGTCGGGTCAGAAGCAGGGGCACCCTCTGTGCCGTCAGCCCATCTAAGATCCTTTCCGTTTTGAGAATCTGTAGCCCCGCCGTTCAAAAGCCTGAGAATCTTGTGGAACTGGGCGATGGTTGACGAAAGCACAACAAGGCCGCAAAAGACGATGATAACCCCCGCAACAGCCATGGCCCAGCCGTTGTGGGTCGATATTGCTTCTAAGCCATACAATGGACACCTCCTTAAGCGAGAAAAAAAGCATGGGGTCGACTGCGCCGACATGCGCCGCTTACTGCACCCGCCTCAATGCCGTGTTATATCAGCAGGTTGCGCCGAAACGACTGCCTTGGTTGTACACTATGTAGCATTTATGGGCCCGCAGAAGCAAGGGGTTGTTTGATCAAAAACTTTCTAGTATCCATCCATAAATGGTCTTTTTGCCCAATCTCTGCGTTATGCTCAAAAAATAATCCTCGGAATATAACACATATGCCTGTGGTTATTTTTTTCGCATGCCTTGATCTTGAACAAAAATCCTCATTTATGGATGGACACTATCTAGCGGGTCAGCGCTCTGGGCAAAAAACAACCTTTCCGACGCAATTGCACTAATTTTTTTCATGATTTTGTCGCCCAGGGCGGGGGCGTTTTGAATCAGGTTCAAAAGCTTGTCTCCCGGTATAGATAAAACTTCGCCTTCGGTAAGGGCTGTTATCGTTCCTTTGTAGCGAAACGGGGTGAAAACAGCAGACCAGCCCATGATTTTGCCCTTTTCGTGCAACGTAATCGCCCGGCCACGTGTAAAGGCAATCATAAAATTGCCGGATAAAACAATAAAAAAAGTACGGGCGGGAGCACCGATGCGTGTGAGGATTTCCGCCTCGTCAACTTGTACGGGTCGCGCAATTGATTGCACCTGCTCGAGCTCCTCGGGTTTTAATGCGTCAAAAAGATCAATTGATTCTAATGTTATCGTGTCTGTCGGCAAACTTAATCCTTTCGCATAGACAGGTTTAAAGATGGTTTAATTTGGTTCAACATTCTGAAAAAAGTCAACAAAAAAATTAATAAATCGTACCATCGTTCCATTTGAGGTGCACTATAACTGTTTTCAAATTATGGAAATCGCGATAAACCCCTCGGGGGTGGAATCAGATCCGGATCCTCAGGGCTTGAATTCGTTACGTTCCTTTTCTGCCGGCGGTTCTGTAGGAAAAAGGCGGACCAGGTACTGTTCCCATTCCATAGGGAGCAGCTGTTTTTTGGCGTTGTTGCATTCCTTGCAGGCGGCGGCCACGTTTCCCTTGGTGCTCTTTCCGCCGCGGGCTATGGGCACGATGTGGTCCATGGTGAGATCCTGGGGAGGGACGGCGCGGCCGCAGTAGTGGCAAACCCCCTTGTTCAGGCGGCGCTTCCACCACTGGGAGGACCTCAAGTCCCGGGCCTTGCGCCGTTCGCGCTTGATGTCGGCCTCATCCAAATCGTATGCAAAGGGTTTCATGCTGGTCGTATATACACCAAGGTTTTAATTTTGAGTCAAGTTTGCATATTGCGTATGTACGGTTCAAATTTCTGAACCCCGGTCGCCTGCGTCGCCTACGGAGGCGGGTAAACCTTTGGACCCTGAACCTCTGAACCTGTGAACGGTTACTGCAACGTTAATCCCAGGCTGTTGATCCAGTTTAAAATTTCGGTGTTCAGCAGTTTGTAAAAATTTTCGGAACCGCCCAGTCCGCGGCGGCCGAAATAATAGTTAATTTCAAGAAAAAAAGGTTCATGGGGTCTGGGCTCCGGTGCAAAGAGAATGTCAAAGCCGGCCAGGTTGATGCCGGCCTGATTGCAGAACGCCTTAACGGCTGCCACAGCAATCTGTTGCCGGTCCGGATCGGCATCAGCATCGATCACAGCCCCTTGGGCCAGGCTCGAACCAAAACTTGCGTCGCTGTTGCCGATCCGCCAGTAGGACAAAAAGGTTTGCCCGACAACCACAACCCTAACAGAACGGTTGCCGCCCGGAATATAGTTTTGGAGCAAAAATCCTGATCGGCCCCCCTTTTCAAAATCTGCGGCGGTTTGCAGCATCCGGTCTAATTCGTTTGGAGAGTTTAGTAAAAAGACATGGTTTCCTTCTCCGCCCCAGTCAAACTTGAATACCAGCGGAAAACCCCAAGTCGTTTGGCTGCATAAGCGGTCTCGTTGATTATAAAAAGAGTCGAGATTACAATAGGTTGCAGTTTCAGGATAGGGCGCATTGGTTTCTTCGAAAAGCCGGGCCTGTCCGAGTTTGCCGGCATATTTGAATCTGGTGTCAAAATTGGGAAAGACATTTGCACAGTTTTGCCGGGCCATTGCGTACAGGGATCTGTAGCATCCTTGTGGAAGTACGACCGCATCCGCAGTCCGGATGGCGGCAAGATCTTCGGCGCCGGGCTCGCGACCGGCGCAGATGACGTTTTTATCGGCTTCAAAAAAGGGATGATATGAAAGAATCATCAGTAACCCAACTTTCTTAAAGCTTTGGTATCTTTGCTCCAGTTTTTCTGTACGCGTACAAAAAGCTTTAAAAAGACTTTCGTACCCAGCATGCGTTCGATTTCTTGTCTGGCCGCCTGGCCGATCTGCTTGAGCTTGCTGCCGTTTTTTCCGATTACCATGCCTTTTTGGGAAGCACGCTCAACGTGGATGGTGGCGTTAATTATTACAAGGGCGCCTTTTTTCTGTTCAGAAAATGAATCCACGGAGACGGCTGTGGAATAGGGTATTTCCTGTCCGGTTGTGCGGAAAACTTTTTCACGTATCATTTCGGCAGCAATAAAGCGTTCCGGCATATCAGTGATGGTATCTTCGGGAAACAAGGGCGGACCTTTGGGCAGCAAAGATTCCACGGTCTCGATAAGCTCTTCAACCTGAGCGCCCAGGATGGCCGAAACCGGCATGATGGCCTCGAAAGAATATTTCTTGGACCATTGATCCATCATGGTAAGCAGCAGAGGCTTTTTAATTAAATCTATCTTGTTGAGCACAAGCACGACAGGCTGCTTTAAAGCGTTTAATTTTTTTACTAAAAAAGCTTCGGCATCCGGATCAGGGCCGGCTACATCGATAACAACCAGGATGACATCCACATCTCCTATGGCTTTAAGGGCGGCATCTACAATTCTGATGTTAAGCGGACGCCTTGCTTGATGAACGCCGGGTGTATCCAGGAAAATAAGCTGTGCCCCCGGCCTGTGTAGAACACCGAGGATGCGGTTGCGGGTTGTTTGCGGCTTTTTGGAGGTAATGGCCAGCTTTTCTCCCAGCATCTGGTTTAACAGCGTTGATTTGCCCACATTGGGAGCACCGGCAATGGCTACAAATCCGGAGCTAAAATCAGCAAATTGATTTTTGATAGGCGACATGTTTTTCATCTTAATAATACTTATCAGACAGGATCAACAGGAGATCAAGGATTTATTTATTATGTTCACCTATTATTCTTGAAAAGCTAAGTTTCCTTTTATGGAACATGGTCGATTAACTGTTCAATGGCATTCCAAACAGCGTCTTTGCCCAGGCGTGACTTGGCAGAAAACAATATCAGGTCATCGACATCAACACCCAGGGCGTGAGCATTGGCAAGGCGCTGTTTAGTCCGGTTTGTTTTAGAAAGCTTATCCACCTTGGTAAGCACCAGAATGCAGGGATTGTTGTAATCATGGAGCCAATCAATAAAGTTTGCTTCCTGCATGCCGGGTGTCCGCCGGATATCCATGATGAGCACGACACCTCTTAATACCTGTCTGGTTGCAAGGTATGTCTCGATCATGGGCCCCCATGATTTGCGTACGGATGCCGGAACTTTGGCATATCCATATCCCGGCAGATCTACAAAAGAAAACGTCTTGTTAATTAGGAAAAAATTGATTAGCTGAGTTCGGCCGGGAGTCCTGCTGGTCTTGACCAGGCGTTTGCGATTTAAGAGCGTATTGATCAGGGAAGATTTACCCACATTGGAGCGCCCGGCAAATGCAATCTCCGGCAAATCGTCAGCAGGATAATGTTTTGGTTTGACAGCACTTTTAATAAATTCAGCCGATTTTATAATCATGATTGATATACAAGATGCATCATAGGTCCGGTATGGTTTTAAGATACGTTTCCAATCGATCCATCCCCTCGGCTATATTTTCCAGGGAGGTTGCATAGGAAAATCTAAGATAACCTTCACCGTTTTCTCCAAAATCGATGCCGGGCGCCACCCCCACATGGGCTTTTTCCAGGATGTCAAAGGCCAGTTTATATGAATCTTTTGATTTGTGCTTGGCATTGGCAAAGACGTAAAAAGCACCCGTGGGTTCCACGGTAATTCCCAGGCCCATGGCCTTTAGCCGCTGCACCACGTATTGTCGGCGCTCATTATAGATTTTCTTCATATTGGCAATATCATCAGAAGCTTCCTTTAAAGCGGCAATACCGGCCATCTGCACCATGGCGTTGGCGGAAATAAAGAAGTTTTGCTGGACCTTTTGGATGGGCCGGATAAAGTGTTTGGGTGCAATCATGTATCCAAGCCTTAAGCCTGTCATGGCATAGAGTTTGGAAAAACCGTTAAAAACAAAGGCTTTGTCTGTAAACTCAAGAATAGAGTGTTCTTTGCCTTCGTAAACCAGGCCGTGATATATTTCATCCGAGATGATGTACGGCAAGCCTGATTGTAAGGCCAGGTCGGCTATGGCCTGCATACGGTTTGCCGACAAAAGGTTGCCGGTCGGATTAGACGGGGAATTTATAAAGATAGCTTTGGTTTTTGACGATATTTTCTCTTTAATAGCTTCAGGCCGGTATTGAAAACCGTCTTCCTCATAGACTGGCACGGTCACGGGCCGACCCTGTACAAACTTAATGAAATTGGGATAGCAGGCATAATGAGGGTCGGATATTATGACCTGGTCCCCTTTTTCCAACAGAGCAGCAAACATAACGAACATGGCCGGAGAAGTCCCCGACGATATCACCACCTGGTCAGGATCCACTGAAACATTGTAGGAGTCAAAATAATGTTCACATATGGCTTGGCGCAGTTCTATAATGCCCAGGCTGTGGGTATAATGAGTATGGCCGTCGTTTAAAGCCTGACAAGCAGCGTCTTTGATGCACTGGGGCGTATCAAAATCAGGCTCTCCTACTTCCATATGAATGATACGGATGCCTTGGCGCTCCATCTCATGGGCTCTTTCAAGAACATCCATGACAATAAAAGGGGTCATTTCCTGCGTTCGTTTTGAAATCATTTCTCTACCCTTCTTAGCCCCGCCTGCGGTGGGAGCCACGCTGCGCTATGACCCGCAACCCGCAACTCGAAGCCCGCTACTCGATTTTTATACTACTTTGTTGAGCGGATATTCAATAATGCCTTCAGCGCCGTTTTTCAACAGTTCAGGCATAAGATCCCTGACGACATTTGACTCTATCACGGTTTCGATTGCAAACCAGTTTGAGTTATAAAGCGGGGCAACCGTAGGAGCATTAAGGCTCGGCAGCAACGACACAATCTGTTGCAAGCGTTTTTCAGGAACATTCATTTTCAAGCCGACCAGTTTTTCAGCCAGAAGAGCGCCTTTAAGCAAGAGCGCAATCTGTTCTAACTTTTCTTTTTTTTCAGGATGCTGCCAGGCAGCATGGTTGGCAATCAGCTGGGTATTGGTCTGCATCAATTCATGGACAATTCTCAAACCATGAGCCCTAATAGTGCTTTCGGTTTCCGTAACTTCCACGATGGCATCTGCAAGGCCGGATACAACCTTGGCTTCGGTTGCCCCCCATGAGAACTCAACACCGACGTTAATATTACGTTTGGAAAAGTACTCTTTAGTAAACCCTACCAGCTCCGTGGCTATCGTTTTTCCTTCCAGATCCTCTAGCTTTTTGATGGGCGAATCGTAGGTAACCGCCAGCACCCAGCGGGCCGGTCGTGCGCTGACCTTGGAATAGACAAGGTCGGTTATTACGTGTACATTGGAGTTGTTTTCAGCGATCCAGTCCTTGCCGGTAAGCCCGGCATCCAGGGTGCCGTTCTCTACATGACAGGACATCTCTTGTGCTCTGCAGATGGCGCATTCAATCTCATCATCGTTGATTTCCGGGAAATAGCTTCTGCCGTTGACGTTAATTTTCCACCCGCTGCGCCTGAACAGGTCAATGGTTGCATTTTGCAGGCTTCCTTTGGGAATTCCAAGTTTTAACAGCTTTGTCATTTTTTATATACCTCCTGGGGGTCAAATACCGGTTTGGCGGTAATTTTGACAGCTCCATTTTCGATCTGTTTAAAAAAACAGCTTTTGTATCCGGTGTGACAGGCCGCACCACCAAGCTGTTCAACTTTCAGCAAAACAGTGTCATCGTCACAGTCAATCCTGATTTCTTTGACAAGTTGCAGGTTTCCCGATGTTTTGCCTTTGACCCATAATGTCTGCCGGCTGCGGCTGTAATAAGTGGCCTGACCACTGGAGAGCGTCGCGCGCCAGGCTTCTTCATTCATAAAGGCCAGCATTAATACCTCGCCGGTTTGATAATCCTGAACCACAGCAGGTACCAGGCCGCCGGTTTTTTCAAAATCAAGCTTGACCATATAGTATGCCCTTTGTTAAATATCAGCCCTATGGTTTATGTGACGTTAGGGCAAATTAAAACTAAAATAAATAACGAGAATTCGGAGCAAAGTCAAATTCTTTTTGCCTTGTCTGCATGAAAAATGCACTAACCGGATGCAGGATGATCACCTTGCGTAAACGCACGATATTTGTTAGCATGCAAACCTTGATGGCGTCGTAGCTCAAAGAGCGACCTGTCAGGGCGTATCCGGAGGCGAAGACTGAAGTCGGAAGCAGAAAGCGACATGTCGGGTCGTCTTGTCGGGTCGAAGCCGGAGGCGCAACCTGAAACCTAAAGGATAAACAAAAGCAAGAGAAAACAGTAACGCAGCATAAGGTGGTTAATGCATAAGCCTAAACGCAAAAGTACTGCGCAGATATTAAAAAAGCGCGCCAGAAAGAAAAAAAGGGGCTTTTTAGCGAAATTTATCCGATGGGCCTTCTGGTCGTTTGTCCTGCTGGTGATTTGCGCCTTTCTTGCCGGGGCCGGGATCTATCTCTACCTTAGTGAAAACCTGCCAAAAATTACCACCCTTAAGGATTATCGTCCCCCGACTATTACAACCGTCTATTCAGACGATAACCGCAAAATCGCGGAATTTTATAAAGAGCGCCGCATAGTGGTTCCGCTGTCAAAAATGCCCACAATGCTGAAAGAGGCGTTCGTATCAGCTGAAGATGCAAGGTTTTATACCCACCAGGGCATAGATGTTTTCAGCATTATCAGGGCGTTTTTTAAAAATATCGAGGCGGGAACCATTGTCCAGGGCGGTAGCACGATTACCCAGCAAGTTGTAAAATTGTTTTTGTTGCCTCCTGAAAAAAGTTACACCAGCAAACTCAAAGAGGCCATACTGGCCTACCGCATTGACAAATCGTTTAGCAAAGAGGAAGTTCTTTTTTTATATTTGAATCAAATTTATCTGGGGCATGGAGCTTATGGTGTCGAGGCGGCATCTGAAAACTATTTCGGCAAATCCGTCCAGGAATTGAACCTGGCAGAATGCGCAGTTTTAGCGGGACTGCCCCAGGCTCCCAGCAGATATTCCCCCTTCAGACACCCGGAAAGAGCCAAACAACGCCAGATTTACACTTTGAACCGGATGGTTGCCGAAGGTTATATAACCAACATTCAAGCCACGGAAGCTATTAACCAGGTGCTCGACATCAAGCCCAGGCGCAACTGGTATATCGAAGAGGTTCCAGTCTATACCGAACATATCAGGCGCTATCTTGAGAAAAAATATGGCGCCGACACCCTTTACAAAGAAGGGCTTCGGGTTTATGCGGCTGTGAACATTGAGATGCAAAAGGCGGCTCGGCGGGAAATCACAAAAGGATTGAAAGCTCTGGATAAACGGCAGGGATACAGGGGTCCATTAACCCACCTTGCACCCGAAGAAATCGAGGCGTACTCCAAAGAACTGCAGGATGAGCATGATATAAGACCCTTGGAGGAAGGACAGACCGTCAAGGGCGTGGTCATAGAGGTTAATAACAACGAAAAAACGGTAACAATGCGTATGGGTAATGCCTTGGGAACGATCGATATCAAGGATATGCGCTGGGCACGCAAACCGGACCCCGAGTTTGCATTTTATGAAGACAGGGTTAATTCCCCTGGGGAAGTTTTACTTGTCGGGGATGTCATACTCGCAAAAATTAAGGGAAAAATTGAAGATACGGACCTGTGGAGCCTTGCTCTGGAACAAACTCCCAAAGCGCAGGCCGCTTTGCTTTGCCTGGAAACCGAAAGCGGCCATGTTAAGGTAATGGTGGGCGGCCGGGATTTCAAGGAAAGTCAGTTTAACCGGGCGACCCAGTCGCGACGGCAGCCGGGCTCCGCTTTTAAACCGGTGACATATGCAGCGGCAATTGACAAGGGCTATACACCTGCAACCATGATTATCGATTCTCCGATTGTCTTTCAGGATACGGAACGTGATTTCACGTGGAAACCCAAGAACTATAAAGAAAAATTTTTCGGGCCCACCCTTTTGCGCGACGCACTTGCCAAGTCACGCAACGTGGTAACCATAAAGATTTTAAGGGATATCGGTATAGATTATGCCATAGATTACGCCCGCAAGCTTGGTATCACCTCAAAGTTGAGCAGAGATCTTTCTATCGCATTGGGATCATCCGGTGTATCCTTGCTTGAACTGGTCAATGCTTATTCGGTTTTTGCCAATTACGGCTATCGTGTGGAGCCGGTTTTTGTTACAAAGATCGTTGATCGGGACGAAAATGTAATAGAGGAAGCGCCCCCTGTCAGAGAAAAAATCATGGAGAAAAATACGGCTTATATCATGACCAGCCTGCTTGAAAGTGTAGTCAAAAGGGGAACAGGTCGCAGTGTCAAGCCGCTGGGTCGTCCGGTGGCCGGCAAGACCGGCACCACCAACAACCTGTTTGACGCCTGGTTCGTCGGTTATACCCCCAGCTATGTGACCGGCACGTGGGTCGGATTTGACGAAGAAGGCTCGCTGGGCAAGTACGAAACGGGTGCCAGGGCCGCAAGCCCCATTTGGCTGGGCTTCATGAAAAATATTATGCAAGGCAAACCTGTCAGGGCGTTTCAGGTGCCGGAAGGGATTGTCTTTTCTAAAATTGATGCGGAAACGGGTCTTTTGCCCATACCTGAATCTAAAAAAACGATTTTCGAATGCTTTAAAGAAGGCACCGTTCCCACCGAATATACCCCGAAGCCTGATAAAGTTATCGATTCGGAGCAATTTTTTAAATCGGACATGTGATCAAGCTGTCCCGATTATTTAAACTTCAGTCGGATCTTTACTCCGGGATGCTGCGGGTTGCCCGGACGAAGTAGTAAAAATGGTAGATGTGCCGGATCATGCCGGCTTTGAAGCTTGTGTACCAGGCCATGTCAGGGCCGAATATGTCAGCGCTCCAGCAAAACTCTTGTTTTGCGGAGAATACAGGGCCAATATAGAGGTTGCCCTTAGCCCTGCTGATTTTAAGCAATGAGGCCAGCTCTGCAATGGTTGGAAGCCGCCAGTCTGAATATCCGGCAAAGCGCTCGCGGTTTAGGTTGTTGATGTATTCCTTTGCTTGGGGCCATGTCATCCCATCAGGTGAACCATCCTTTTGCCACATCAACCCCGTGGCCCTGTCTGTCACCGTGCCGTCCCCGTTGTCAACAAAGTCGTTGGTAAAAGCCCCTTTTTTATTCTTGGTTCTGTCGAAAAAATTGTATTTTACCAGCATCGACATTACATCTTTATCTGAAAGTTGCTTTGCTTGACTGCGCAGATGGATCCGTTCGCCGGACATTGCATTGGGGATGTAGAGTGTCACTAATATGAAAACAAGCGTTACTAAAAAGCTGACTATTATTCTTTTCATAATAAACCCTCTCTTATAAATGCCTTGCACCTTTGTTTATAAGAAATTGGGGCCAGGCCGGAAGAAGAAGGTTCCTCCGGCCTCTTTTTTATATTTTAGAAAAGAACTCCATAGAGAAGTTTGGGGAACCAGAGCGATATAATCGGAATATAGGTAACAACAAAGAGAGCGATCAGCATGATAACCATAAAGGGTGCCGCCCCTTTGAAAACATCCCATAGAGACAGGCCCGAGATACCACTGGCCACGAAAAGATTGAGACCCACGGGTGGGGTTATCATTCCGATTTCCATGTTCACGGTCATGATGATCCCGAAATGAATCGGATCGATGCCCAGCTTCATCACAATGGGCAGAAAAAGCGGCGCCAAAATCAGAATGGCTGCGCTGGGTTCCATGAAGTCTCCCACAAAATATAGAAGTACATTGACAAAAAGAAGAAAAACCCAGGGTGTTACGGCATGTTCAATAATAAAGGCGGCGATCGCTGCAGGAATCCCTTCGGTGGTGAGAATGAAGGCAAAAAGCATGGCATTTGTAATAATGAAAAGTATCATGGCCATCATTATGGCGCTGCGAACGAATACCTGGGGAATATCCCGGAATTTAAGATCTTTGTACACGAAAAGCCCCACAGCAAGTGAATAGAATACTGCCACGGCCGCGGCCTCCGTGGGGGTAAAAATCCCTCCGTAGATTCCGCCAAGAATCAGAAAAGGCATAAAAAGACCGGGCAGCGCTTTCCAGAGCAAAACCAGTCGATCTTTCCAGGGCATGGGCTCGCCGCCCCTAAAGCCTTTTACCCGGGCATAAACTACCGCGGTTATGATAAAGAGGGTGCCCATGAACAGCCCCGGTCCCACACCGGCCATGAAAAGTTTGCCCACGGATTGATCGGTGGCCACACCATAAACGATCATGGGGATGCTGGGAGGAATAAGAATGCCCAGGGAGCCGGCCGAACCCAACAGGCCCACAGAGTATTTGTCACTGTAGCCGGAGGCGATCATGGCCGGGATCATGATGGTGCCGATGGCCACCACCGTTGAGGGGCTGGACCCGGAAATCGCAGCAAAAAACATGCAGGAAATAATAGCGGCCACAGCCAGCCCGCCGCGATAATGTCCCACAAAGGCATTACATAGGTCTATGAGGCGTTTTGAGACCCCTCCCGAGGACATGAGATTGCTGGCCAGGATAAAAAAAGGAATAGCCATGAGGGCAAAATGATCCAGACCGTTGTATAATTTTTGGGCCACAGCCATCAGGGGAAGGGCATCATGGTACCAGAATGTGGTGATTACGGACAGGCCCAGGCAAATGGCCAGGGGCATCCCCAGGACCAGATATACAAAAAAGATCACAAAAAGGGTCAGGCCTAAGCTCTCCATTAGGTTTCTCCGATAGAATTATGTTGCTGTCATGCTAACAATATCAACACTTTGGTTAATCATCCGGGGTGTGAACGAGCTTTTCCTTGTCATCTTCGGACAATTCGTGCAGACGGTCTATTGCAAACGACTCCCCTTTCAGTATATAGACCAGGCGCTCGACGAAACGAAGACTGATCAGCACCCCCCCTACAGGTATTGCCAGATAACCTATCTCCATTGGAATGCGCAGATCGCGGGACAGCAGGTGGCGGCTGCTGATGAATTTTGAGAATTCAAAGCCTTTTACAGCCACTATGATTCCGAAAAGAAGACATAGAGCAATGGAAACAATAATTAAGATACGCTGGGTCCTGGGGCCAAACTTTGCTACCAGCACATCAACCCCGATATGGATATTTTCCTTGACGCCCAGGCTGGCCCCGATAAAGGTACACCAGATAAGTGCCATGACGGTGATTTCATAGGAGCCGCCCCATCCGGTATTAAAGACATATCTTAAAATTACCTCCTGGAAGGTTAAATACGAAGCAATACCTATCAGGACAACTACCAGGATTTCTTCTGTTTTGTCCCAGATACGGATTATTTTCTGCATAACGGTTTCCTTGGGCCCCGGGGAGCCAGCGCTCACCCGGGGCTTTGCGGCAAGATGATTATTTCATCTTTTTGATATGGTCGATCCACTTGGTGGGAACGACATCGGCGAACTTGTTGTGCACCGGTTTCATGGCCTTTTGCAGCTCTGCGGTTTGGGCGGCAGTAAGGTCATAAATTTTGAGACGGCCACTCTTTTTGGCGTAATCCCTGATCAAGGCTGACTGTTTTTTGTCCAGCTCGATGGCTTTCATACGTGCTTCTGCCGTAACTTCTGTTAATATCTTGCTGATGGTCTTTTGAATGTCGGCCGGCAGCTTATCCCAGAATTTTTGATTCATGATGACGGCATAACCGAGATAGCCATGATTTGAAAAGGATAAATATTTTTGGACCTCATGAAATTTTTTGGTGTAGATGTTGGAAGCGGTATTCTCCTGGCCGTCCACCACCCCCTGCTCGAGCGCATTGTAAACCTCGGCAAAAGGAAGCTTGAGCCCGACGGCGCCAAGTCCTTTCATCTGGGCCTCGAGAACATCGGAACTCATAATTCTGAATTTTACACCTTTAAAATCGGCTGGTTTAATCAAAGGGCGCACATTATCACTGAATTGTTTGAAGGCGTTATCCCAAAAGGTCATCAGTTTAATACCCAAGCCCCGCTCGACAAACATGGTTCGGATTTCATCGCCGATGGGTCCGTCAACAACCTTGTGAACGGTCTCGATCGTAGGAAAGAGAAAGGGCATATCAAAGAGCTGCAGGGCCGGCACCGAGCCGACAAATTTTGCCGACGAAGGCGCCGCCATCTCGATGAACCCGGCCGAAAGGGCTTCAATGGCCTGGTTGTCGCCGTAAAGTTGGGCATTAGGGAACACCACAACCTTTACCTTGCCCTTCAGGGTCTCATTAACACGCGCGGCAAACTCATTGGCAGCCCAGCCCTTGGGGGTGTTTACCGATACAACATGGGAAAAGCGGATTTTAAAGGGTTTTTTCTTGGCCGTGGCAGCCGGAACTACCAGCAGCAAACACAAAACTACAACGCACGCAACATAAAAAAATCTTTTCATGTTTTCCTCCTTGTCTAATTGTTAATGGTTGCGGTCAATCACCTTGGCTTTATGGAAAAGATGCATGATTATTATACCGCGCTTAACAGGTGCAAAGAAAACTGTCAATCAGATAGATTTGTATTTTGTTGTCAGATTTTTTCTTACAAACAATAAAATCGCCGGGCGATTTTATACAACGCCCCGCTATAAGCGGGCCTGGGCCCCTCTGGCCACGCACAGCGCCAGCAATTCGGCGGCCTCGTCCGTAAGATACCGACCGCCTGTATGGACTTTTCGTATAGCCTCTACAAGCTGTTCCGGCGCCGATCGTTTGGTTATATATCCCATGGCGCCGGCCTCAATGGCCCGCACCACATAT
>JAQYVG010000500.1 GCA_030145595.1 Desulfobacterales bacterium
TAGGGTGCTTTCAGGACACGGTCCCGAAACGACGATCGACAGGGAAAAGCGCTTTAACCCTTTTGTAGGACAATTATTATAAAATCGGGTAGACGTTCACAAGTAAGGTATTTACCCTGATTCTCATAGACCTGATTCGTTCATTTGTCCCGCAAACGGGATTTCCGCTTCGCTCCAGCAAACATAAGGGGTGAAGCTGTAGTGTACTACCGCGAACCCCTTATAAACGCAGCTCGAAGATCCCGCTAAAAGCGGGGAAATTGACGAATCAGGGTTAGAATGCACCAATCTGGCAGGGTTTGATCTTTACTTTCAAAGCTTCGCAGGCGCCGCCGACAACCATCTTACGGATGTTAAAACGTGATGCGATTTCCCAGGCACTTTTGCACGGCAGCTGTTCATTGATTAGAGCCTCTGAAATAGCATTTTTTAAATCCGGGTCTACCTGAGTATGAGGCGTTATCATCTTTTTCTTGGGATAATAGCCGAACAACCCCAACTGGCATTTAATAAGTCTGAAATTAATAAGATCGGCGGTCATTCCGACCAGATCGGCTGCAATTCCCAGATCTTTTGCAATTTCAAAGGCAACGGCACAGGGGAGTTCATTGTCTTTGGCATGTTTTAAAATTTTGGCCTGAATCAGACTGTCCGGTTTTGTATGCAGCCCGTGTTTTTCTGCAAATTTTTTGCTTTTCCTACGTGTCATTTTTATATCCTTATATAAAATCGCTAAAGCGATTTTATGAAACGCGGCTACGCCGCTCTGATTGGCGAGTGGAATTCATATTTAACTATTCTTAGATGATAACATTTTGATTACAAAGTGTTTTTAACAGACATCTTCTCCCCCGTCAACCCTTCTGTTTGACCAATTTATTGTTTGTGTCCATCCACGAATCCAAAATGGGCACGATGGGTGTCCTATATGGATGGACACTAGTTAGTTTCCATCCATAAATGGCTATTTTTCCGATGAGCGGCGTTCTCCGCGGGTTTCCGCCCTCGACGT
>JAQYVG010000501.1 GCA_030145595.1 Desulfobacterales bacterium
ATTTCTGACAAAATGTCTTCAAGCAAGCTCAATCCTACATTGAACATACGAGAGTACAACAAGTACCAATTATGAGTGTGAAAATCTGGAGAAATTGGCCTACGATGCAAAGTTGATTGTCAATGAGCTCGTCCTAGGGAACCAGTACTCTCCAAGCCTTACTTCATCTTTCTTTGAACCAGTATCAGAAGCGAGTGCTCTCAAGGAGATACCTTCGCATACAAGATGGATTCCGAGATCGATGAAGTGGATAAAGAAGTTGTCAACAAGTGCATTCCTCATTTAGCTAATCAAGATTCTTTTGCTCTTATTGATATGCAAAACTCATTATTTAGAACCGAAAGCTATTTTGAATTGGATACAGACAACGTATCTGAAGTACAAGAATGGCGAGCAATGGAAACCAGCCCTTCGCAAAACCGATAGTGCTCGCGTTCCTGCAGGCATTTCTCTAGCAACTGGTACTACTATTATTCCAAATGATTATGTTCTATCTCATGCTGACCGAGAAAGTCTAATGGTGCTCTATCTTAACATGGTACAGACTTATAGTGGATCCAATCCCAAGTCCAATGTCAAGAAAACTCCTCAGAATTCCCCATGCAATACGTGCGGACAAATCGGTCACTGGTCACCTGAATGTCCTTTGAACAAGAATTCCAAGTCTTCATCTTCGTCTGCCAATACTAAGAAGAATAGCAATGATTCTAACAAGAGTTGGAGACGTCAGGCACCGGCAAATAAAGTCAAAAATGTGAGGTATTATTGGTGCAAAATGTGCAATCTCTGGTCTAAGACTCATGGTTCGAAAGAACATGGATATAACAAGAGCAATACTTCATCTGATTCTAAAATTGCTGCGAATTTAGTGCTCGATCCATCCAAGATCCATCCATTTGGATTTGCTACAATGCCAATGATTCCAAACCAAAGAAAACTCACAAACATTATCGTCCACCAAAATCCCACAAGGATTCCATCTCGAATACTTTCAAGAGTTAC
>JAQYVG010000502.1 GCA_030145595.1 Desulfobacterales bacterium
TTCTCTGTGTTTCCGTTGAATATGACATCGCCGCTCCTCTCTCCTCTTAGGGACTTTGGCCTCTGTCCACCTAATACCCAAAGGAGGGCGTCGACGATGTTACTCTTTCCGGTGCCATTAGGGCCGATGATGGCGGTTATTCCGGGATGGAGGAGGATTTTTGTTCTTTCAGGAAAAGATTTGAATCCTTGAAGTTCTATCTTTTTGATGATCATGTTTTGATGGTCATATTCTGAATTGGGAGTGTTCTCTTCCGCTCATGTTATGTTTTTTTATTTTAAGTTTTCCTGGCATCTCACCAATTTTTCTTGATCCTGTCTTTTCAAGCCTGCCCAACTTATTTTTACTGATTTTAAGCTCTCTAATAAGTAGCTATTTTATCTAATTGAAATCGATTGTCAAAGAGCTTAAAGGAGTGGTTCTTGACAGTTGGGGCTAATTCTATTAATTTCTATGTGATTCGAAGAAATTTATTTTCAAGGAGCCAGTGTAGCTCAGTCGGTAGAGCAGCTGATTCGTAATCAGCAGGTCGAGGGTTCGACTCCCTCTGCTGGCTCTCTTTTTTAGGGGCCGGTCCATGCGCACAGTCGGGGGATCCAGCGGCGGACATGCGCTTTATATTTCCTGTAGTCATCACCGAATCTTTTCTCCAAATTCTTCTCCTCTACAAGCGGAAAATAGATAGAGTTGCCGATGAAGAAGACTGCTATCCACGCTGCTATTGGCCAAGATTGGAACAATAGTGCCTCAGCCAGAAGAATAAGCAGAACGCCTATGATCATCGGGTTTCTAACATAGCAGTAGGGACCACGGACAACTAACTTTTTCGGAGGATCCCAGGGAGCTGGTGTTCCTTTACTAAACTTCATAAAAAGCGTGACGGTCCAGATACATAAACCAAGACCGATGCTTGCTACTAATAGAGCAACCCAGAAAAAAAACTGACCGGCAGTAGCATATTTCGGAGAATATCCCTGGTGCCCCGAGATCCACAGAATAGC
>JAQYVG010000503.1 GCA_030145595.1 Desulfobacterales bacterium
ACCACAATTTTGGCCGTAGCCCGGTCCGGCAGAAGGCTCAAATAAAGTTCTTTCTCGATATTGAGGCCTTGTTCCACCAGAACCTTTTTGACCGTCTTTCCTTCTGGTCCGGTCTGGTGGGTCACCAGATTCATCCCGATGATATCACCGGCAACACCGGCGGCTTCTTCTACCGAACCGGCCAGTTTCACTCCGCCACCCTTACCGCGTCCGCCGGCATGGATCTGGGCCTTGACGACCACCGGAAATGCGCCCAGTTTTGCGGCGATTTTTCCGGCATCTTGCGGGTTGAAAGCAACCCCGCCGTCCGGGATAGGAATGCTGTATTTTTTAAAAAGCTCTTTAGCCTGATATTCGTGGATCTTCATGATCCCACTTCTCCCTTTTGATTTTTGATTGTTGATTGTTGATTGTTGATTATTGGGAAATATAGTCCTTTTTAATTGATTTCGATTGAAGACTGAAAATTGATTGTTGATTGTTGATTGTTGATTGTTGATTGTTGAGAAATATTGTCCTTTTTCAATTGATTTCGATTGAAGATTGATTATTGAAGGTATTCTCCAAATTTTATTAAAAAATAGAGCAGAGCGATACCACAAATATTCAATTGTCAATTGAAAGGGTGTAACGACATCCATAAATCGTCAATCATCAATCGTCAATCATCAATCATCAATCGCCATCCATCAATCATCAATCGTCAATCATCAATCATCAATCATCAATCATCAATCGCAATCATCAATCATCAATCGTCAATCATCAATCGTCAATCATCAATCGTCAATCATCAATCGCCAATCATCAATCATCAATCGTCAATCATCAATCGTTAATCATCAATCGTCAATCATCAATCATCAATCATCAATCATCAATCATCAATCGTCAATCAACAATCAACAATCGCCAATCAACAATCAACAATCGCCAATCATCAATCATCAGTCGTCAATCAACAATCAACAATCAACAATCATCA